>JAFYDR010000175.1 GCA_017544725.1 Kiritimatiellia bacterium | reverse complement strand
TATAACTTCTCGCGAAGTAATAACAGGTGGCAAAGCCGTCTGCTAAGAAGCTGAAAAGCTGAGAAGCGGGGACAATGGGGAAAATGAGGACAATGGGGATGATGGTGACAATGGGGACGGGTATTTAGCCGCCTGTCCTGCCAGACCTGCGCGGCGGGGCGGAGCTTGCCTCCATATTACTTCGTTGCCTTTACAAGATCGACTGTTGGAGCTCGGGCGTGTTGGCCCGTGCTTTAAAGACAAGTTGTTTTCTTTTTCATGCGGAAAAACACAGATGCGTCATCGCCCCGACACCTAGACGAATGATTCTTGATATGGAAGCGGGGATTTGGTAAGGTAATTGTGTTGTTTGTGTTTCGGCTGACTAGAGAGAGAAAGGTAATTCGCGGTATGAAGGTTTGGATCGGTGCGGTTTGTTTGATGGCGGGGATGGTGTGTGCGGATGACTTCGTTTCGCACGTGCTTCCTTTGATGGGAACGGACAGCTCTCACGAGTTGTCTGCCGGGAATCTCTACCCGGCAATTGCTCGTCCGTGGGGAATGAACACCTGGACGCCTCAGACTGGCGAGAACGGGAATGGGTGGGCATATACCTACGCGTCACGAAAGATTCGGGGAATCAAGCAAACGCATCAGCCGAGTCCGTGGATCAACGACTATGGTCAGTTTTCCGTGATGCCCGTGACAGGGAAACGCGCGTTTTCTCAGAAAGATCGCGCCAGTTTCTTTTCGCATAAGGCAGAATTGGCTGCGCCACATTACTATCGCGTCTATCTGGCAGATTGGGATACGACGGTGGAGGTGACACCTACGGAACGTGCCGCCTTGTTCCGCATTACCTATCCGAAAACGGATGAACCGTATTTCGTTGTCGATGCCTTTGAGAAGGAATCCTATGTCCTCGTGATTCCAGAGGAGAACAAGATCGTTGGATGGAGTACGCGTAACTCGGGCGGCGTGGCGAAGAATTTCCGAAATTACTTTGTTCTGGAATTCGATCTAGACCATCCTTTCGCTTCGGCAGAAGTCTGGTCGGGTGACAAAATCCGCGAAGGCGTTTCCGAATTGAAGGATGATCATGTCGGGTGTGTCGTGAAATTCAAGCCGTGTGCGCGTGGCGAACAGGTTAGTGTGCGCGTTGCTTCCTCGTTCATCAGCCTGGAACAGGCGGAACGTAACTTGCGGGAAATCGGCAACGATTCTTTCGATGCGCTCTGTGAAAAGGGGCGTGCCGCGTGGAATGCGGTTTTGGGGCGGATCGCGGTCGGTGGCGGAACGGAAGACCAGCGGCGCGTGTTTTACACCTGCCTGTACCGTTCGTTGCTCTTTCCGCGTATGTTCTTCGAGGTGGATGCATCGGGGAAGGTTGTTCATTACAGTCCGCATGACGGTTCGGTCAAACCTGGTTACTATTACACCGACACCGGTTTCTGGGATACCTTCCGTGCGTTGTTCCCGTTGCTGAATTTCGTTTATCCAGAACGGAGTGCGCAGATGATGGCGGGATTGGAGAACTGCTATCGTGAAAGCGGCTGGTTGCCGGAATGGGCGAGTCCGGGACACCGTGACTGCATGGTTGGGAATAATTCCGCCGCAGTGGTGGCGGACGCTTGGTTGAACGATGTGCGCGACGGATATGACATCGGTAAACTCTACGAGGGGCTGGTGCATGGTGCGGAGAATGCGCATCCTTCGATTTCGTCCGTGGGAAGACGTGGTGCGCCGGAGTATTTGAAAATGGGATATGTGCCGCGTGACATCGGGATCAATGAGAGCGCGGCGAGAACATTGGAATATGCGTATGACGACTGGTGCATCTGGCGGTTGGCCAAAGCGCTCGGACGACCGAAAGCGGAGATTGACAAATTTGCGGTTCGTTCCCAAAATTATCGCAATCTCTTTTCTGCGAGTGCTGGTCTGATGTCTGGACGGAACAAGGATGGAACATTTGATTCGAACTTCAATCCCTTCAAATGGGGCGGTGATTTCACCGAGGGCAATAGCCTGCATTACACGTGGAGCGTCTTTCACGACATTCAGGGATTGATTGGTCTGATGAACGGCGAGACCTCCTTCACCAAACGGCTGGACTCGATCTTTCAGATGCCTCCACTTTTCGATGAGAGTTACTATCGCTTTGTCATCCATGAAATTCGTGAGATGCAGATTATGAACTTCGGGCAGTACGCGCACGGGAATCAGCCGATTCAGCACATGATCTATCTCTACGCCTGGACGAATGAACCCTGGAAGTCCCAGCATTGGGTGCGGGAAGTGATGAACCGACTGTACACGCCGACACCGGACGGGTATTGCGGCGATGAAGACAACGGGCAGACTTCCGCATGGTATGTCTGGTCTGCACTTGGTTTCTATCCCGTTTGTCCGGGAAGCGGCGAGTATGTTTTGGGAACCCCGCTCTTTCCTTCCGCTGTCGTGACTCTGCCTGGAAACAAAGAATTACGGCTCACTTCTGTCGGCAACTCGGATGCCAACCGCTACATCCAGTCGATGCGCCTGAACGGAAGCGAATACACGCGCAACTACCTTCGGGCGGATGAACTTCGGAAGGGCGGCAGCATCGAGTGGAAGATGGGCAGTACACCGAATCGCACGCGTTCGATCGCCGCATCAGACAAACCGTACTCTTTTTCGAGCGGCACAATGTCCAAGTAATTGAGGGCGGCAAGCCGCCAGCTGAAAAGCTGAGATGCTGAAAAGCAGGGTGAGACATTGCGAAGTGACGACAGCCGCCAGAGGCGGTAATGACGAGTGACGGGGGCAATCACTCGTCCCTTTTGTCGTTTTCGTCCTTTATGTCTCTTCCCCGCCTCTCCGCCAATGCCTCGCGATGAAGTCTTCCTTGCCCAGGCGGTTTTCATCTGCTAGAATAAGACCCTTATCTGCGTTGGATTGCCTTTGTGCGAGATGACGTATCTTGTTTCGGAATCGGGAAGGAGTTTGTATAACATGGACATCAAAGTGATCGCGATGGCGTTGGTTGCGGGTCTTTCGGGAGTTCTCTGCGCTGCGGAAATGAAGGTCGAGAAGCTGGGGGAGGATCTCTGGCGAGTTCGTCTGAAGAGGGATGGTGCTGCGCAGTGGCCGGAATCTGGTATGAATCGGTATGGCGTATTCGCCAACTTTCCTGCGCTGGAAACTTCCGCGTCGCTGGATGGTTTCAAGGTGAAGCCTGAAGTCAAGCACGTGGGCGAGGGCTTTGAAATCCGTTTCCCGCTCCAGAAGGAGACGCGGGTTTATGGGCTGGGGGATGTCTCACGCGACAACATTCAGCGTCGTCCGGGGACTTACGAGGTCTATGTCAAGAACATCTACAGTTACATCCCGATGCCTGTGGCATTCACGACCGAAGGATGGGGATTCCTCGTGAATTCCTCTTGGCGTCATACGATTGATGTTGGGAAGGCGGATCCGAACGCAATCGTCTGTACAGCGAAGGAAGGCGAGGCGGACTTCTATTTCTTCACCGGGGCGGATCATCGTGCGATGCTCGACACCTACACGCACCTCACCGGCCGTTCCGCGCTCCTTCCTGTGTGGAACTTCGGTTTCACGTTTGTTGCGAACCAGTGGATCGACCAGTTCGCGCTTATCGACGAGACGATGGGATTCCGCGATCACGAAATTCCGTGTGACGTGATCGGGTTGGAACCGGGGTGGATGGAGACCTTTTACGATTTCACCACGCGCAAGCGCTGGGACTCGCGACGCTTCTATTTTCCCTACTGGAGTCCGAAAGGATCGCTCACCTTCCCCGCCGCGATGGGGCGTGTCGGCATGAAGTTGAGTCTTTGGCTTTGCTGCAACTACGATCTCTTCCGGTATGAGGAAGAACTTGTTGCCGGGAAGAACGCGGGAAAGAAGGGCGAGGCTGTTGCCGGCAACAACTCGGACACGTGGCATGACGAACACATCGAGGGAGCCAAGAAGGAAAAGGGCGGCGAGGCAAAGCCGCCGCGAGCTGCTGTCTCCGGAGGATATGCGGGCGATCCCGAACCCTACCGCTATCCAGAGGGAGTGCGGCCGTGGTTTGAACATTTGCGGCAGTTTGTCGATCAAGGCGCGCAGGCGTTCAAGCTCGACGGCGCTTGTCAGGTAACGGACTGGAACGGCGTTCCGAACCGCAAGTGGGCGAACGGGATGAAAGATGACGAAGCGCACAACCTTTATCCGTTGATTTACGCGAAACAGATGGCGCGGGGCTACGAGGAGTACACCGGTCGTCGTGCGATGGTAAACTCCGCAGGCGGTTATGCGGGTGTACAGCAGTATGTCGCCACCTGGGCAGGTGACACGGGGGGCGGTGTCCGTCCGTTGATCTCCGTGCTCAACCTCGCCATGAGCGGGCATTCCAACCAGAGTTGCGACATGACGGTTTGTGACGGTGGAGGAAAGCCGGCTGTGTGCGGTCTGCACTTCGGATTCCTTGCGCCGTGGGCGCAGCAGAACAACTGGGACTACTGGGACATCCCGTGGGTGAATCCAAAGGAAAAGGTCGATGCTTTTCGCGGGTATGTCAATCTCCGTTACCGCCTTGTCCCATACCTTTACGGGACGGCGGCGAACGCATCGCGTACAGGCTGGCCGATGGTTCGTGCGTTGCCGCTCATGCACCCCGATATCCGGGAGTACGACAACTGCACGGACACGTACTATCTAGGCGACAACTTGTTGGTGGGCGTGTATGCGAAAGAGGTGACGATCCCTCCCGGTCTCTGGCACGAATGGCGCACGGATGCCGAGGTGAAGGGCCCCTGTCGGCAACCGATTGAGGTGACATCGAACTGGGGTGGCGCGCTTTATGTGAAGGCCGGTGCGATCATTCCGACTTGGCCGGTGAAACAGTACATCGAAAAGGGATGGAATGAAGAGGTCATATTTGAAGTTTGGCCGACCGCCGACGGGAAGGCGGAACTGTACGAAGATGACGGTATCTCGTTAGGTTACCGCAAGGGCGAGTTCGCGCTCACGCCGCTTACGCTCGAAAAGACAGATGCGGGGGCGAAGTTTACCGTTGGTGCGCGCAAAGGCACGTTCAAGGGAATGCCGGAAAAGCGGCGTATGCGCGTGAGAGTTCATGGAGCGAAGGAAGTACGCGAAATCGATCTTGGATTGGTTTACGCTTCCGGTAAGTCAATCACTTGGTAGAGGTGTTTCAAGAATTGGGAATACACGGAATGGTTTTTCTGGAAGCTCACGATTTTCAGAGTATTCCGTGGTTGGAAAACTGGTCGAGTAAAGGGTTTTGAAATTGGTTCAACGTTCTAACAGGCGACTGTGGAATTGTTTTGGAAAGGAGTTCAGAGATGAAAAGAGTAGGGAACTGGATGAAGATCGGTTGCGCAGTCACGTTTTGTGTGGCGGCTTCTACTGCGTGTCTTGTGCAAGGTGCCGCCGTGGAAGGCAAGCCAGACTTGGTGCGTCAGGTGCAGGAGGGGAAAGTGAAAG
>JAFYDR010000174.1 GCA_017544725.1 Kiritimatiellia bacterium | reverse complement strand
GCCAATGAAATATTCACGCAGGTCGGAATTCATTTCGAACTTGTTGGTGGTCTTGTAAATGCGAGCAGAACCAACGACTGGATCCTCGCGTCCGTGGATACCTACACTAATTCCGTGGGAAAGGTTTGCCGTACAAAAACGGCTTCACGTCAGGCCGCTGCATTGTTCAATGAATATGAGGCGACAGAGGGTGTGACTATGTATTTTGTTGGCGCAATCACGAACTCTAATGCTGTGGGTTTCCGATCGGGCTCAAATGTCGTCCTTGGCAAGGAATCTCCCACATCAGGATTGGCGCATGAACTTGGCCATTATCTGGGGCTGAAAGATATTTACTATGTGAAGGTTGGCGAGTATAATGGTAAACCGGCGCGTATTCGTTTGAACATCAGAAACGATCCCGTGTCATTTGAAACATTCAGGCCTGGAACCGGCGACTGGGGAGATGAGACAGGAAGGGGCTTTTATGAACGCGACGATACGCTCGCGTCGGTTATAGACCGATTGTTGATGCATGGGATCAAAAAACTAACTGACGTCGGCGACATCCCAGACAACCAGGTTTATGGGATTTCAAAGGATGATCAAAAGGGTTTCCAGAATGTGGGCGCATCCAATTTCTACGAATAAAAAAGAGAGGAGAAGAGAACATGAAAGCCATAATAAACCGTCTGTACTGCGGATTGCTGGTGCCACTTGTACTGTTGGCATCCGCCGCGTGTGCCCATACGGAAGCCGAGACGAATGCGGTAGCCAAGTCTATGCTGGAGTTTGTTCTCCTCTCCGTCAATGACAACCTTGATGATGCCGCTGACGGGGTGGAGCAGGAGGCGATTGTCACATGGCCTTCCTTTTTGGCGCTCGGTGAAAGCGATGGATGGACTCCGCCAGAAAAGAAGGCTGCTTTTGCGTGGTATCTTTCGATGCTTGGCACAAATGATTGCACATCGCTATCAGCAACTGATCAGGAACTTGTAAGGATAGCACTGTCGAAGTGCGAAGAGTTTGACTATGCCGAGGCCGTTGCGTCTTATAAGGCGCTGGCTCTTAATCCTAAAGGTATATATCGGTACAGAGCCATTGAGCTTGCGGTCAAATACAGCCCTTTTGACAATTCGACCACGGAATTTGTAGAGACGATTATGACGAACTTGACTAGTTACAGCATTAGGGAAAGTGGTGCGGCCAGTTGCCAATACGCCAACAAACTTTTGTCGTTCAATGCAACAAATGAGTGTCAACAGATGGTAGTTGACAACGCTGTTGAAATGTTTTACAGGAACCGAATGCTTGCACCGAATGCATTTTCAATCGTTGATCAGTTGTTTGTAAGATACTTAGACAATTACTCAATTAGCTCTAATAGATTGGAACATGCTCTTAACGCACTTTCGCTTCCAGATTGTGGCCCGATGACTAAACGAAGGTTTGTTGCTATTACTAATGAACTCCTTTCCTCTGGCCAGCCGCTGCCGTGGATTAACTTTGGTACAGGCGGTAACTGATGTTAAAGGAGGACTTGCCATGACGTTAACCACTACCTTCCTTGCAGCCGCGCTTGTCGTGCCGTCTATGCCGCCGCCAGAATACGACGACTGCGAAGTTATCACCAACTGCGTGTTCGACGCATCGCGGGACGGCGCGAAAGTGTTTTCCGTGCAGATCGAACTTGACGTAACGCAGTCAAACGGCGTGGAGGTTGTATTTGGGCGCGATGTTGATGGCGACGGAATCTTGTCGCGGACGGAAGAGACGATGTCCATCGGGTACGGCTGCGGAGAGTGGAAGGTTGCGAATCTCGTGACCGGCGACAAGTTTTCCAGTGCCGGCACTTCTGGGCGCACTGCGCTCGACTGGAAACTGCGCCTCAATGGGGATCGAACACCGCGCTCGCTTGCCGCAACGGTGAACGGCCAGCCAACGTTCACGCAACTGGTCACGCCGCCGCCGTTCCTTTTCGATCCGACATGGAACGCCGCAAAGGTTGTTCGCCGTGGACAATCCAATCCGAATCTGCGCGTGGAATGTTCCGTGGATGACATCCCGCTTGT
>JAFYDR010000173.1 GCA_017544725.1 Kiritimatiellia bacterium | reverse complement strand
TGAGAAGCGGGGAAGCTGAGAGGCTGAGAAGTAAGCAACCAGAGGTTGCAGTGACGGATGGGAGGGACGCGCTCCGTCGCGTCCGGTTGTGTAACGACAACGCCCGCGAAATCGACAAGTTATTCCCCATGAACGTTCCCGTGCGCGGCGCGGGCGGGGAGCTTGCCGATAACTTCGTAGGGCGGCGAAGCCGCCCAACGGGATAAGCATGTTAAGCTGACGCACTTCGCGCAGTGACGAATGGGAGGGACGCGTTCCCGCGTGTCCACATCGCCATGTAGTCAGACTTTTACTTAACACGCTTGACTAGCCTACCTGGCTTAACCAGCTGGCGGCTCTGCCGCCTTGGGAGGGGCAACGTCCCCGTTGCCTAGCTTAACCCGCCTAACCAGTTTAACATGCCTAACTAGCTTGTCTTGCCTTCGTCGGTCCCGCCATTGTACAAATGAGCAAGTCCTTGGTCGCAAAGGAAAGAAACAATCCTCTGCCGAATATTTTCCTTCTTCGGAATTAGTGCCCTGCACACCACCAACTCGCCTTTACGCCCCATAACATGCACAACAAAGAAAGAGTGTCCCTCACTTTCCTCAAATGAGATTTCTGTTATTTTGTTTGTATTAAACTCACAGCCCCCAATTCTCCACCATGTTCGGGAAAGATACACCTCGTCAGGAAATATCCCCACAAGGATGGGTAACAGAACAAGAAGAACGTTAATTCCCACAATCCCGATAATCACACTGCGATCACCCACCAAATCTTTCCATCCCGGCAAATCCGGAAGAAAATACCGGACTAAACACAGGCCGCCTAGCAGAACCAACAAGATGATGTTGCTATAAGCGATACACTTCCAGAATGGCGGTAATTCTTTTTTCCGTTCCGCTATCTTTTCTTTCGACCAGTTCCACTCCCAAGGTTCTATCCATGTAAGGTTCTTCGGGGGTGAACTCATCTCTTTTTCCCTTGGATGTGGACGTAGCTACTGTGACACCTAGAAAGGCAAGATTATCGAATCGTTCTAGAACGTCTAGAAACCGTGCGAAAGCGTCTCCATTCTAAATCGTACCGAAGATACGGTCGCCAGCATCTCCCAGTCCGGGCACGATGTAATGGCGGGAGTTGAGTTTTTCATCCTTGGCCGCCGTATAGATGGGGACATCAGGATGGCGCTGCTCAAAATTCGCGATCCCTTCCGGAGCAGAGACAATGTTCAGGAAGACGATTCGACGGTATCCGAGCTTTTTAAGTTGAGAGACGGCATCGATCGCGCTTCCGCCGGTCGCGAACATCGGATCGATCAGAATCGCCAACTCTTCCCCATGCGCTGGTGGCACCTTCGCATAGTACGGGATCGGCTCGGCGGTTTCCTCGTTCCGCTGCATACCGAGTACACCGACCTTGGCGTACGGGAGAACGGAGAGCATACCGTCCAGCATTCCCATACCGGCACGGAGGATCGGGACGATGATGATCTCGTCCGCAACCTTCTTCCCGACAGTTGTCGTCAGCGGTGTCTCCACCGTCACTTCTTTCGTCCTGAGCAAGTCCCGCAAAGCCTCGTAAACGAGGAAAACGGTCAGTTCGGAAACCAGCTCTCGAAAGAGCTTCGGCTTCGTATTCGCATCGCGCAAATACACCATGCGATGATCCACAAGCGGATGATGAAGTACCGTAACCATAGTCTCAATCCATTCCTTCCCTGCGTACAGAACACTACTTCACACCGCGCCCCAACGCTCGGTCGGCGAAATCCATCAGCCACGTCCAATCGTAGAAAGAGATTCCGTGAGGACCAGGACGACGAACGTACCCTAAATCACGCCCGATTGCGGAGGTATCGAAGTCATCCGGCCATGTCCCATCAGGCAGTCCGGACTTCCCCAAGAACTTCCAAACGGGGGATGCCGCCGTACAGGCGAGATATTCCCCTTTCGTGTCAAACCAAGGCGAATCAAACCCCAAGATCAAAAGCGGACGCGGAGCGACGCAAGCCAGCAACAGGTGCTGGTCAAACGGCATGGCATCCTCGTTATCCACATACTTGCCGTATGCCTTGCAGTACCAGTGCGTGAACATTCGCATCTCGGTTGAGATGTTCTCGCCGAAATCGCGTTTCGCCAACGGAGCGCCACCGCCACCGGTCTGATTGGGAACGACGACGGCAAAACGATCGTCAAACGCGCCAGCGATCAACGCAGCCTTTCCCAAACGAGAACACCCCGTCACCACGACTTGGCGCGCATCCACTTCCGGCTGCCGCCCCAGCATATCCACTCCGCGCATCAACGCCCATGCCCAAGCAGCAAGAGCCGTGGTATTATCATCGCGCGCCGGATCGCGTTTTCCCCACAATTCAAAGATGCCAGTGTAGGCCAATTCGTCCTGCATCTCCGGCTTATCCGGGTCTGGAGAGACATCGCAGTAACAGGCGGTCGCCACCGCGTAACCACGTGCCGTCAACATCCCCACGGGACAAGGGGAAGAGCAGTTCGGGTCCGTCATCGCGCCGCGAGTCGATTCCGGTATCTTGTGTTCCGTCACGCCATACTTCTCGTTGTTGCGCGACCATCCCTCGCAGACCGGAATTTGTTTATCCAGCAGCACCTCTTGGTTTCCGCGATAGTTCAGGAAGAGAATCACGGGAACAGGTCCCTTCGCAAACTTGGGAATCAAAAGAAGCCAATCGATTTTCGGCCCCTTTTTCTCCGAGTTGAACCACATCCGAATCTGCCGACGAATGACGAAATCAGAAATCGTCGTTCCCTCTTCAAAGGTCTCCAGCGTGATATTTTCGGGCGGAGGCGGCATCTGCCCGTACATCTCCCGTTGAAAAATTCCTAGGATTTCACGCCGACGAGCCACCCAATCCTCTGCCTTCTGCATCTTGTGACCATCGACAAAGACAAGCGGATCCTCCAACTTGTAAGGTTTCACGAGAGATTCGTCATAGTTCGGTTTCCGTGCAAACACGGCATCGGGAGTGAACAAGCCTACTCCGACCGCAACCAATGCCAAGCCCTGCAACAATTTCATATCCATTCCTCCTTTACTCTGCCGCTCGAAACAACCGAGCGACGTTTTCTCCCAAAATCATCCGTTCCTCCGTTTCAGACCGTCCCTCCGAACGAATGAAACGCATGGTCATGGATTCGCTTCCCTTGCCAAAACGCATTCCAGTATAACACGTCATCTTCTCTTTTTCCAGCCTATCTTGCAGACCGTCTGGTGCGCAGTGACGAGTGACGAAGAACCAGTATGCTTATCCTAATGCGGAGACGCAACACTGCTCAGGCGCAGGCATAGCGTACCCCTTTTGTCTGTCCTTTATGTCCCCTCGCCGAGCGAATACAGGGCAGACTAGAAGTTAACGAAAGAAACGGATGAATGCAATGGCCAGAAGCACGTTTAAAACCATCATGCACCAAAGCACGATACGGAAACTTTTCTTGTAGGACTTGTGCCTCAACAGCCGCTGGGCAAGGATTGCACCAGGCCAGCCACAGCAAAGTTCCAGCAGATGGAGCGTTTTTTCAGGGGTACGCCACTTGCCACGCTTCGCCTTGTATTTGTCCCATCCATACGCGCAGAATGTCACTACGCTCATTACCAGATAAACGATCGCCAGAATCATACGTCTTCCGTCTTTTGAGTACGCTTTGTTCTGTGCGCGGGGCGGAAGCCCCACGTCTTCAGCATACACGCCTAGGCTTCCCCGTGACGGCGCTGCTGGCGAGTCATGACGACCTCCGGTTCGACCACGTCTCCCCCGCCCTGCTTCTTCTTGTTTTGCCGCTGCATGTGTACCATCTGGACGATCGAAAGCACCTGGCTGACAGTCCAGTAGAGAGAGAGTGCAGACGGGAAGGAATAGAACATCCACAGCATCATAATCGGCATCATGATCATCATCATGCGCTGTTGCTTCGGATCACCGGCCGAGGGCGTGAAGTAACTCTGCAGTCCCATCGTTACAGCCATCAGGATCGGCAGGATGTTCAACGGAATCGGCAGAACGCCCGCGAGAAGATTTTCCGGCTCACTCAAATCGCGGATCCACAGGAACGGCGCATATCGCAGTTCCACCGAATTACGCAACACGTAAAAGAGCGCGATGAAGACAGGAATCTGAATGAGCATCGGGAGGCAGCTGGACAAGGGATTGACCTTCTTCTCACGGTAAATCGCAAAGGTCTCCTGCTGGAGACGCTGAGGATTGTCCTTGTACTTCTTCTGAAGCTCTTTGATCAGCGGCTGGATTTCCGTCATCTTCCGCATCCCCTCCGTGCTCTTGCGCGTGAGCGGCCAGAAGATAAGACGCACGAGGAACGTCAGCAAGATGATCGCGATACCGTAGTTCGGAATGACCGCGTAGAAACCGTTGAGCGTCGGCACCATGAGCTTGCAAAGCCACGACCACATGCCGAAGTCCATCACGTCATCGAGCTGATGCCCAAAACGCTGCAACAGGGAGAGCTTCTTCGGACCGATGAACAGGCGGTAGGTACGTTCGACAGTCTGTCCCTTGTCCAGCACCTGTCCTGGGAACGCGACAGCCGCCGAAACGCGTTTCACCTGCATATTCTCGCGTTTCACCTGAATCTGGAATCCAGAATTGTGGACACCCTCCATCATTTCCAGCGCGGTCAGGAAAAAGCGGCTCTTGACGGCAACCCACTCTTGCTCACCCTGAATCGGCGCGGGCTGTCCCTGCGGTGGAACGGAGCCGCCACCGCAACCAAAGCCGCTGGCACTTCCGGCGACAAGGTACTGCCCGGTCGCTTTCTCATTCCCCCAGAACTTGATCTTCTTCTCCCCAGAGGGAAGCGAATCCACCGAAATCAGATCGTTATTGGACTTGCCACGCGAAAGCTCGCCGACACCGACCAGCGCATCGCCGAGGTTGGCAACCGTCTCTCCCGCATTCCGGAAAGTGTCCTTCACGCCCAATTGGTAATCGGACAGCAGTTCCACGCGACGAGTCACTTCCAAACCAGCGGCTGTTTTTGTCGTGAACACGACCGCGTTCGTCCCGTCGCGCTTCATTTCGTAGGCCGCATTCGGAGCCAATCCGGTAATGCCGGAGAGGGAGAGAATCGGGCTTTCAGAATCGCCCAGCACGACCAACGGATTTTCCTCCGAGAGCTTTCCGGGGGACTGCGTGTACCCCTGCAACTGCACGGACTGGATGACGCCACCCCACGTGGAGAAGGTAAGCGACATCACATTGTTTGTCAGGATAAGCTTCTGTTCCGGAACATCGGGTTGCACAGGAAGCGCGGGCGTGGCCGGAGCTACGGCAACCTGTTCCGCCAGAGTCGCAGACGGCTGATTGGTGGCGGCAGAGGGAGATTCGAGTTTCGTATCGGCGGGCAGCGACGGCGCGGCGGCAACTGCGGCCTGCCTCGCCTTCGCGGCGGCGGCACGTTGCGCGCTCGCCTGTTTCGAAGAGTAGAACATCCAGCCGACGAGGGCGAGACCGAGCAAGAAAGCGATCAGTTTTTCCTGTTTGTTCATTTCTTTTCTTCCTTTGGGGGAACGGGATCATACCCGTACGGGCCGCCGGGACGGCACCGCATCAATCGTTTGAAAGTCAACCAGCACCCCTTCATGACACCATGGGTACGGAGTGCCTCGATACAATACTGAGAGCACGACGGCGTAAAGCGACAACAATTGCCGAGGTGCGGAGAGAGGACGATTTGGTAGGCTCGGACGAAGAGAACCAGTACCCAAACCACAGCACGCGACAGGCTACGGATCATGAACATGAACAATCCCCGCCTTTCCCGACAGAAACGCCAGATCGCGCGAGACATCCGTCAGCTTCCGTTTCGCTATTCCCGACCTCGCCACGAGGATTACCTCCACATCCGGTTTCAGTTCCTTTCGGAAAAGCCGGAACGCCTCGCGCATCAGGCGCTTGGCGCGGTTCCGATCTACGGCGAGCGAGAACGTCCGCTTCGATACGACGATGCCGGCCTTTCGGCCGGCACCCGAACCTTGCCGAACCCACATCACCATCGTCTTTCCCCGATACGTCTTATGCGCATCGAAAATGATCCGGTAACGGGATGACGGCAAGCGGAATTTACTTCCGGAATCCGTCTGTCGGGAATTCACGGAACAAGAAACGGTTGAGGAAGGCTGATCCGCATTTCCTTGATCCGTATTTTTCATTCCGTGAACTACACCGACAGCTGTTGTGGTTTACAGGTTCACCAAGTGGTGGCGCCCCTTCCGCCGACGGGCGTTCAGAATCTTACGCCCGCTTTTGGTTGCCATGCGCGCGCGGAAGCCGATCTTACGTGCCCGCTTGAGCTTTTTCGGTTGCCATGTCATTTTCATGAGTCAAAAACTCCTTTGTGAAATTGCGTGTCAATCCTACGGGTGACGGGTACGGCGCACGCCGCACCCGTATGTTCCCAGTTAGTTCTCCGTATTCGCACCGGGACGCCACACGTCGCTCTGCGCGAACGCATCGTCGAACGCGGCAGAAAGGTCGCCCAGGTTCTCGCCCGTCTTGACCTTCTGATCCACAATCGCAGTGGTGTCGTTCTCCAGATCGCTGATCTCCTCGTCCGTCATGTTGACGGCCTTGATGCTCAGCCCGATCCGGCGCTCTTCGCGGTCGATCTTCACGATGCGAGCCTCGACCTCCTGGCCAACCTTCAGCGCATCCTTGACCTTCTCGATGTGCTGGTCGCTGATCTGCGAGATGTGGACCAGTCCATCCACTCCGTCTTCCAAGGCGATGAACGCGCCGAAGGAAGCGATCTTGGAGACCTTGCCCTTCACGAGCTGGCCGATCTTGTAACGGCTGGCGATCGAGCTCCACGGATCGTCCTGCGTCTGCTTGAGACCGAGGGAGATCCGCTGATCATCGGAATTGACTTCCAGAACAACCGCATCCACCTGCTGCCCCTTCTGGAGGACTTCGGACGGATGGTTGATCTTGCGCGTCCAGGACATATCCGAAACGTGGATCATGCCGTCGATGCCGTCTTCCAGCTCGATGAACGCACCGTACGCGGTGAAGTTACGGACCTTGCCAGAAACGCGGCTGCCGACCGGGTAACGATCCTGCACGGTATCCCACGGATTCGCTTCCGTCTGACGGATACCCAACGCGATTTTCTGATTTTCAGAATCGATACTGAGAACAACGACATCCACCTCATCACCGACATTGAGCATATCGGATGCACGGGCGACGCGCTTCGTCCAGGAGAACTCGGAGACATGAACCAGACCCTCGATCCCCTGCTCGATCTCGACGAACGCACCATACGGCACGAGGTTGACGACCTTGCCGTGCAGACGGCTGCCGATCGGGTATTTGTCTTCGATGTTGTTCCACGGATTTTCCGTCGCCTGCTTGAGGCCGAGGGAGACGCGCTCGCGCTCCATGTCGATATCCAAGATGACAACGTCCAGCTCCTGACCAACCTTGAGCACTTCCGTCGGGTGCTTGACACGCCCCCAGCTCATATCGGTGATATGCAGCAGGCCATCGATTCCGTCCAGATCCACGAAGGCACCAAAATCGGTGATGTTCTTGACCTTGCCCTTGACATGCTGGCCCTTGCCCAGCGTCGAAAGAAGCTCGCGTTTCTTGTCCGCCTGGCGCTCCTCGATCAGCTCGCGACGCGAAACGATGATATTACGACGCTCGTTGCTGATCTTGATGACCTTGAACTCGGCGGTCTGTTCCAGATACTCGTCCGTATCGCGCACCGGCGTAACATCCACCTGAGAACCGGGAAGGAACGCCTCGACGCCGTCGATGTCCACGAGCAGTCCGCCACGGACCTTGCTCTTGATCGTTCCAGTAACCACGCACCCTTCCGAGTACTTCTCCAAAACCGCATCCCAGCGGATCTTCTCGTCCGCACGCGACTTGCTGATATTGACCGATCCGTCCCGCTCGTTCTCTAGCTCAACGAGCATCACATCGACCGTGTCACCGATCTTGATCTGTTCCGCGTCTTTGAACTCATTGGCGTTGATGACACCCTCGGACTTGTAGCCGATGTCGATGAACACGTCATTCCCCTTGATCGCGCTGATCGTTCCCTTGATGATGGAACCGGGGGTGAACTGGTTTTTCTCAGAAGAGAGAGCCGCCTCCATCATATCGTACAGAGCGCCCTTTTTCTCTTTCTGGACCGTAGGTTTACGAATTGCCATTCGTGAATTTCCCGCATGCGGACATCCCAATCAGTCCGCACACGTTGTTAGGTTGTGATGTCTGCCATTTAAGACCCCGTTTCACGAACCACCCGGCCCGCTGGAATCTCTCACGCAGACGAAAGGAATATATTTTAGCAAGTCTAAACCCCACTTGCAAGCTGATTTTTTTGCTTGCAAATGCGGGATATACCAGGAATGCTAGAAATTCTAGAAGTTCTAGAGGGACTAGACATGCTGGATGTTTCCATGAAATGTCCATTCGACAGCTATCGAATGATACGCGACAAACGTCATGTGACACGCAGCCTTCATTCTTCATTTTTCTCTTTTCACTCCCGCCGCCTCCCATTTTTCTCGACCGAAGGGTGGAGAAAGGATAAAATAAGGCGTATTTTGAATTTCACACGTGGTAGCCTGTGACAGGCGCACCAACATGGCATTTGGAGCGAAAGGTCTTTTATGAAACAGACAATGAACATCACTGAACGACTGCGGGCTATCACCTTGCTTGTGGTAACGGTCTGTATTCTTGTGTCCGTTGCATCCGCCGCACCGGATCCGGAAACCGTATTTAGGAATCCGCCGCAATCCGCCAAGACAGGCGTGTGGTGGCACTGGATGGGATGCAATGTTACAAAGGATGGCATCGTCAAAGACCTCGACTGGTTTCAGGAGACGGGTATCGGTGCGGCAACGATTTTCGGCATGGCCGACATCTGTACCCCGTGGGCGACGCAGATCAAGGACAGTCCGACGCAAGGGTTGATCGCCTTTACTCCCGAATGGTGGAAGCTTGTCCGCTTTGCCTGTCAGGAGGCTGAGAAGCGCGGGATCGAACTCGGAATCCACAACTGCCCCGGCTACACCTCCACAGGCGGTCCGTGGATTCCGCCGCGTCTCGCGATGCGCGAACTCGTCTTCAACATCACGAATGCGGAAACGCAGATCTCGCTCACGGCACACGCTGCGTTCCCTGTGCAGAATGGGGAAACGGGTGCGTTTACAAAACCTGAAATTCCCTGCCGACGCGCAGACCTTCAGGAGATTGCCGTGGTGGAGGGCATTCGTATCCAGCACATCCCGATGGGATCTTTCACGCAACCGAATCAATGGGAAGTGTTCGGTCTCGAGTGTGACAAGATGAATCCGGAAGCGGTGGCGTTCCACCTCGACCACGTACTCGGTGAAATGAAGAAACATGTGGGCGACCAAATAGGGCGTGGTCTCAAGTTTGTCCTACTCGACAGTTATGAGGCAGGGAAACCGACTTGGACACCGCGTATGCGCGAGGAGTTCACGAAGAGACGTGGGTACGATCCCCTGCCCTTCCTGCCCATCCTCGGCGGTTTTCATGTTACCGCCGCGCCCGACGCCAATGCGGAAAAGAAATTCAAGGCGGATTATGACCGTACCATCAAAGACCTCTACCGCGACGTTCTCTTCCGAATCATGCACGAGAAACTACAGGCCGTAGGGTTGGAGTTCGCCTGCGAACCATACACGGGGCCGTTCGATTCACGCGAATGCGCCGCCTACGTCGATCGCTTAATGACCGAATTCTGGTTCAATCCTACGCTTGACAGGAAGATACCCGGTCAGCTCGGCTGGAACCGGTGGATAGGCCCCGGTGGGAAGTACCACAACATAGTGGAAGCGGAGGCATTCACGGGACAACCCGTCAACTGCCAGTGGACGGAAACGCCGTACCTCCTCAAGGCCGCAACGGATACGCAGTTCGATCGGGGCATCAACCGAATGACGCTCCATACATGCCCACTCCAGCCGTGGGACGACGAGTTCAAACCTGGCAAGGTAATGGGGCGTTGGGGTACGCACTTCGGACGCAACCAAACGTGGGCAAAGAGCGGACGTGGATGGTACCGGTATCTGAACCGTTGTCAGGCACTTCTCCAGTGGGGCGAACCGAGTACGGTAAAAATCGGAGGACATGATATCACGCCGAAAGGAACCTTTCTCACCGCACGGGCGAGAACGGCAGACAGCAACTATGTCTTTTTTGTCGTGAATCATTCGGATCACCCAGCGAGTATGAATATGTCTCTGCCGGATGTCGGTAAGTCGCCGGAGTGGTTCGACCCCGTAACGGGGCGCATCACGCCGCTCGCGTTGGTCAACGGTCGCGCCCCGATCCAACTCGCCCCATGCGGAAGCGGATTCCTTGTTCTGCGCAAACCCGCCGATTCACTTTCCCCGAATCAAGAGAGCGACTACGTGCAGAGATTGCGTAAACCATTCGATGATGAGGCATCCATCGCAAAAGGATTCCGCATCACCGAACCTTGGCGCGTGTCCTTCGGGGAGAAGACCGTAGAGATGGCAGAGCTTTCCGACTGGACAAAGAACAAGGATGCGACGATAAAGTATTTCAGCGGCACCGCAATCTACCGTACGAAGTTTTCCTTCTCAGGCAAGAGAACAGTTGAAATCCTCTCGCTCGGAAACTGCAATGGACAGATCGCCAAGGTTCTGCTGAACGAGAAAGAGCTGGACACGCTTTGGTGTGAACCATACGAAATCCTTCTGCCGAATGACACACCGCGCGAAGGTGAAAACACGTTGGAGATCGAGTTCACCAACGTGTGGGCGAACCGACTCATTGGCGACGAACAGGAACCCGCCGATTGCGCATTCGTAAAAGCACCGTATCCGGGAGGCTGGTATCTGGAACGTTTCCCCGAATGGTTCAAAGCTGGTATCGCAGCACGTCCGTCTAAAGGACGCAAATGCTTCACCGACTGGAATTACTTCACGAAAGATTCCCCCCTAACGCCATCAGGTCTGCTTGGTCCCGTACGCCTCTTCACACCATAGTGGGCGGGAGGGAGTAGGTAGTGGCAGTAGGCAATAGTGTGGCAGGAGACAGTAGCCAAAAGGGACACGACGGTTCTGTGCCCGCGCATTTTTGCGCGGGTTCCAGTTGTACATTCCCAAGTCGCGCGAATGCCCTTCCTTATCCCCCGCCAGCGGAATTCGGTTTCGTTTCTTCTTGCCTGTTTCACCGGATTATGCTATGATTTTACCAGTTTTTGGGTTGACTGCGTTCCAGTACACAGGGCGTTTCTCAGCCACCCGGAAGACGAAAGGAATTGATCGGGATGAAAATGAGACTTGTGTTGTTGTTGGCTCTTGTCGCGCTAAACAGGGGGGGGTATTCCGCTGATATTTGGTATCAGGTCTCTACGGGACCTGACCGTCTGTGGACGACCACAAACGGCTGGATCAATGTGAGTACCCCGCTGGGACACTTACCGTCATTTGTGGATTGTATCTCCATGAACAGCGGTCAGACAGGACCGGACAACCCGCTTGTCATCCCGGCGGATTGCGAGGCGATCTGTAAATACATCCACATTGCCACCCTCACAGGGAACGCGAACAACTATGTAAGTGACGGGCGTATTCCGTCGCTCACGCTCTATGGGACACTGCGGACTCCGAGCAACTCGTGGGACTTGACATCCATTAGCGTTGGTGAAGCATACGGCGGGTACGGACTGATGCGCATCGAGGAAGGCGCGTTGATCACAAACGCCTGTCTGACGGTTGGAAAAGAGGGGATTGGTGTCGTAACGAATAACGGCGGGTCACTGTACTTCCCCATTGGGGCGGAGCGCAACCTGACCGTCGGTGCGCAAACAACAGGGTTCGGGACTTACGTGCAGAATAAGGGAATCCTCTCCGGCAAGAAGCATATCGGACACTATGCGACAGGCACGGTCGAAGTTGCGGGAGGTGTGTTAACGAACGGGAATATCTATGTTGGTGTTCGTTCGGAAGGAAAACTGGATGTACGCGGCGGTACGGTTTACGGAGTTGTGGCATGCGGATACGGAGCTCAGGGACACGGCGTGTTGGAGATGAGCGGCGGCAGGGTGGTCAACGACCCAATCATCGGAAGAGAGGGACATGGTGAGTTCCGCTATCGGGGTGGTACGGAGTCGTTCTTTGATCTGATATTCGGGCAGTTAGACGGCGGGCATGGTGAACTGGATGTGGACGCGAACAGAACGTTGTCGGTTGACGGTACGCTTTTTTGCGGGTATGAAGGGCGTGGCACAGCGATGATTCGTTCGACAGTGCAACAGGCATACCTAAAGATTGGCGGCAATACGAACCATGTGAGCGAGATGACGATTCCCGATGACGGGACAAACCTGGTGACAACTTCCATCAATCTCGGCGGATATCCGATTCCGGTAACGGGTGGCTTGAAGGAGATGTACGGATGCGGCTTCCTCACGCTTCAAGGTGGAACGGTGCGCTTCACCACGTCGAGTGCCAATACAGTCAACTTCAACATCGGTCGCTACACCAATGGTTGGGGATGCCTGCGCGGTTACGGGAAAATCGCACCATCCTCGCCCGGCGCAACGAACATCCGTATCGGAGGCGGCAACTGCATCTTCTTTGCCGATGGCGACGGAGTGGAACGAGACCTCGATCTGCACGAGGTTGTAAACGTCACCAACTACTTCGCTGAACTAGATGTCGCCACTTCGACCAACGGCTGGTATGCGGAGAACAAGGGGCGTGTCCTTTATCCGCGCACTTGGTTCGGCACGGCAACGGCGGAGCGTTGCTTCGGAGATGCCCCGTACGCCCCGACTCCGCGTTTCGTGAACAGCGTTCGCTTCTCGATTAAGGGCGTTTCAGGAAGTAACAGTTTCTTCCGGGGTGGACTCTATGCGACAGACCGTACCGACATCCCCGCCGGGTTACCGCTAGACCTCGATGTGATTGGCGTCTGGGGGTTCGGGTTGTTCAACAACGTGACGACCACGGGCAAGGTTTCGTTCTCGAAGTTCTCGCTGACCTTCCGTTACGACCACACGAAGGTATCGGCCGGCAAGTCTGTTTGCCTCTACCGTTACGATGGAACGCAGTGGGTGCAGGTCGGGTCTGCAATACCGAACGACGACCATCTGATCTCTACGCGGAATGAGCTTTCGCCGATTTCCACCGGAACGATGAACGTCGGCTTCTTCGCCGTCGGCATCCGAAACACCGGTACGATCATTTCCATCCGGTAAAAGAGATTCAAAGCATTAAAAGGATGAAAGCGATACGTGTAATTGAACGAGCCGCTTGCTCGTTTTGGGGTAGTCTCCGCATTCTCGCGCCTCTGCGCAAGACACAAAAAGGTTTGTTCTGTTCGTCGAGCGGAAGCTCGGCAGGAGCGGCGCTTCTCACCCTTTTGCTTATGGCGTTCGGTGTCCGTGCCGATGAGACGAGCTTCACGCTTGACAAAAACGTGCCAGCGGGGAACATCGCGCTGGAGCGGATCGAGGGCAACTCGGTGTACGTACACCAAGAGCTGCGCGATACCGCCGGCGACTGGTTCTACTGGGCCTTTCGTGTGACTGGCGCACAGGGGCGTACGCTCGACTTCCACTTCACGAAGTCTGCCGCCGTCGGAACACGCGGCCCGTGCGTCTCTCTCGACCATGGTCAGACGTGGAGTTACGCGGCGGAGAACGGCGCAACACGTTATGCTTTCACCTATACCTTCCCAACGAATGCGACGGAGGTTTGGTTCTACGAAACCATCCCTTACCTCCAAACGGATTGGGATGCCTTTCTAGCCCGTCACGCGGCAGCTCGCGGAACGGTCTTTGAAACGGGCGTTCTCTGCCAATCACGCAAAGGACGCAACGTGGAGAAGGCAGTCTTCGGCAAGCTCTCCGGAAATCCGAAGTACCGCATCTTCCTCTCCGCCCGACGCCACTGCAGTGAGACGATGGCGAGCTTCGTGATGGAGGGTGTGCTGGAGAGTGTCTTCGCGCAGGACGAGACTGGTGCGTGGTTCCGCTCGAACGTCGAAATCATGGCGGTACCTTTCATGGACAAGGACGGTTGCGAGGAGGGCGATCAAGGGAAGAACCGTAAGCCGCACGACCACAACCGCGATTACACCGAGTTCCTCTACCCCGAGACGCGCGGCATACGTGACTGGATCGCCGAGCGCGCGGACAACAAGCTCGATATCTTCTTCGACTTCCACTGTCCCGGGCTCTACGGCAACTACAACGAGTTCGTCTATCAGGTGCATGGCAAGCAAGCGGATAACACCGCGAAGATGGTCGCCTTCGGCAAGATCGTCGAAGCTCTCCAAACCGGGTCGATGGCCTACCGCGAGGCGGACGACATTCGCTGGGGCGTCGGATGGAACTCTGACGCAAACTACACTGCCGGACGTGCGGTGAAGATGTGGGCGTTAGAAGAGCTCTCCTGTGGATTTGTCAGCGAATTCGAGATTCCCTTCGCGACAGCCAACGGTATGGTTGTGACGAGAGAGAGTTGCCGCGAGTTCGGACGAGACACCGCACGCGCCTTCCAACGTTTTCTCGAAGAAACGCTTACGGTACCGGACGGTCCTGAAATCTGGTATCAGGTCAGTTCGGCTCCAGATCGTTTCTGGACAACCACCAATGGCTGGGTTAACGGAAGCGGAACGCCGTTGGGGCGGCTCCCTTCTTCCAGAGATCGAATCTCGATGAACAGTAGTCTGACCGGTCCAGACAATCCACTCATCATCCCTGCCGGACATGAGGCGGTGTGCGGTACTCTTTATCTCGCCTCGATTGCGGGCTCGGTAAACAACTATGCCGCAGACGGGAGAATCCCGACATTGCAGCTGCACGGCGGTACGTTATCGACCCCCAGCAACACGTGGGATCTGACCGCCGTGACGGTCGGACGCGCGAAGGGTGGTTATGGTCTGATGAAGATCGAGAGTGGCAGTCTCGTCACCAACACCTGCCTAACAATCGGCTATGAGGGCATCGGCGAGGTTCGAAACCACGGCGGTTCCCTCCACTTCGGCACAAGCGGAACGCGAAACTTGACGCTCGGTTCGCGGGCGTCAGGAATCGGCAGATACGTGCAGAACAGCGGCTCGTTCATCGGATCCATGCACCTATCGCAGAACGGCGGAACCGGCACGGTCGAAATTGCGGGCGGCACCGTACAAGGCAACGTGTATGCGGGAAGTGGGAATGCAGGGCTTGGTTCCTTCTCTCTTCGCGGCGGCAGCGTCACGGGAGACCTCGTCATCGGACAGCAGGGACGCGGCGTGTGGGAGATGAGCGGTGGCAGCTATTCGGGGACTCCTGTGATTGGAGGCTCGGGCAACGGTGAATTCCGTTTTCGCGGCGGTACAGTCTCGATTCCGAACCTGACGCTCGGCGAATCGGCGGACGGACTCGGACGTTTGGACGCGGATTCATCTACACTTCTAAAAGTCAACGGTACGCTTCATTGCGGATACGACGGCATTGGCGCGATGACGCTTCATTCGAACGTCCAGCAAGCCTGGCTGAAGATCGGCGGGAATGTGAACCATGTGAGCGAGATGTCTGTCTGGACGGGCGGAACGAATCTGGTGACGAGTTCCATTCAGTTGGGTGGGTACCTGATTCCCGTGTCGGGCGGTACCGCAGAGAAGCCTGGCAACGGTATTCTGACACTCAAAGGCGGCACGTTGCGTTTCACCGACAACGGTGCCACCTCTGTCAATTTCCATATCGGACGATGCGCGACTGGTTGGGGTTGCTTGCGCGGGTACGGAAAGGTCGCGCCGGCCTCGCCAGGCGTGACGAACGTGCGCCTCGGTGGCGGCAGCTGCGTTTTCCGTGCAGATGGAGACGGAGAGGAACGCGACCTCGACCTGCATGAGGTGGTAAACATCACCAACTACTTCGCGACAGCGAATATCACAACCGCAACCAACGGCTGGTACGCAGAGAACAAGGGGCGTGTCCTCTATCCACGTACTTGGTTCGGCACGACAACGGCGGATCGTTGCTTCGGCGATGCTCCGTACGCCTCGACTCCGCGCTTCGTGAACGGCGTCCGGTTCTCAATCAACGGCGTTTCCGGCTCCAACAACTTCTTCCGTGGCGGGTTGTATGCGACAGATCGTGCCGACATCCCTGCCGGATTGCCACGGGGACACGACATAATCGGTGTCTGGAACTTCGGTCTCTTCAACCATGTGAACAACAACAACAAGGTCTCATTCTCGACCATCTCGCTCACCTTCCGCTACGACCATACGAAGGTGCGCGACACCCAAGTACTGACACTCTACCGCTACACAGGAACAGAGTGGGTGCAAGTCGGTCAGACGATGCCCAACGCAGAATACCTAATCTCCACTACGGCACCGGTCGCCCCGCTCAATGCCACGATGAATGTCGGTTTCTTTGCGATTGTCGCACGAAGCGATCGTTCCTTAATTTCCATTCGATAACATTGAGTTCCGAGTTCTCGCTCACAGTCCCCGTTGCTGCTTGATTTCGTTCCAAGCAGCATTCAGTCGCGCCATTTGATCATTTGCCTTGGCGATCAGTTCATCGGAAAGCCCTTGGGCTCGCAGAACGTCTGGATGTAACTGTTTGGCCTTTTCACGATAGGCTTTGCGGATCTCCTCGTCGGTCGCATTGGGGGAACAACCGAGAACGGAATACGGATCGGATTTTGGGGTTTTACGTCTGTCTTCTCGTGCACCCGAAACCCCATGGCGGACGCTTTCCCATGCGAAGAGCGAGGGATCAATTTGGAGGTCGATGACGATTCGCCGGAGAATCTCAATTTCCTCTGGAGAGACAACGCCATCCGCGCAAGCCAAGTCCCAAAGGATGCCATAAACAACCTCTCGGATGCGCTCGTTCGGTTGTGCCTCCGTAAAAGAACGGGCATAGTCGTAGATCGAATGCCTGTCATCTTTCGCCGCTCGGAAGACACGGATGCAGTACTCGCGCCTTTCGCCGACCAAGCCAAGACGCCGGAAGAAGGCGTCTTCGCAACAGCGAATCTCGTCCTCCGTGATCCGCCCGTCAGCCTTTGCGAGCTTCGCCAGCATCGCCGCAATTGCGGCGAGCGTGGCGAGTTCATCTTCTGTCGCCGGGCGTTGGGAAAAATCGGAATTGACATTCTTCCACAAGCCCTTGGCTTTTTCTTCCAAGATGTGGCCAATGACAGCGCCTATAATCGCGCTGAGAATGCCCTTGCGCGCCCCCAGCAACGCACCGATTCCCGTACCGATCGCGCCCATGTTCGATTCCCTTCGCGGGCAACAGCTAGCAGATCGGCTCTAGCTTCTTGATTCCGCGCATGTAGGGCCAAATCGCCTCCGGCAGGAGAACGGAACCGTCCGCCTGCTGGCACTGCTCAAGCAGGGCGATCATCAGACGAGGCAACGCCACGCCAGACCCGTTCAGCGTATGTACCAGACGCGGCTTTCCGTCCTTGCCACGATACCGGCAGTTCAGACGACGAGCCTGGAAATCCTCGAAGTTCGAGCAAGAAGAGACCTCCAGCCACTCTTCATGCGCAGGCGCCCACAACTCCAGGTCATAACACTTGGCGCAGGAGAAAGAGATGTCGCCAGTGCAGAGCTTCAACACATGGTAGTAAAGCCCCAACCCTTCCAACACATCGCCCGCGTTCTGCACGAGCTTCTCCAGTTCGTCATAGCTGGTCTCCGGCTCCACGAACTTCACCATCTCGACCTTGTCGAACTGGTGGACGCGCTTAATGCCGCGTGTGTCCTTACCGGCAGATCCCGCCTCGCGCCGGAAACAGGGCGTATAGGCGGTCAGATAGATCGGCAACGGTTGCGTCAGGATTTCATCGCGATAGATGTTGGTGACCGGAACTTCCGCCGTCGGCACCAACCAGTAGTCATCGACCTCGCAGTGGTACATATCCTCGGCCATCTTGGGCAATTGCCCCGTACCGCGCATGGAATCGGAGTTGACCACAAACGGCGGCAATACCTCGGTGTACCCCTGTTTCTCGGTGTGCAGATCCAGCATGTACTGAATCAGCGCGCGCTGCAGATGCGAACCGACGCCAACGAGCATGGGGAATCCAGTTCCCGTGATCTTCGCCGCACGTTCCAAATCGAAGATGCCGAGTTTGGTTCCGAGTTCCAAGTGATCGAGCGGCTTAAAGTCGAATTCCGGCTTCTTGCCGATGGTACGTACCACGACATTCCCAGAGGCATCCGGCCCATCCGGAATCTCCGCGTTCGGAACATTGGGAATGCGCAACATGACTTCTTGCAACTTCGCCTCGATCTCACGGACGGCGGCATCCTTCTCCAGAATCGCATCACCGATCTTGCGGACTTCCGCCTGCACTTCCGTCGTGTCCTGTCCCGCCTTCTTGAGCTGACCGATTTCCTTGGAACGTGCGTTCCGTTCCGTCTTCAGCGAATCGCTCTCGCCGAGTACCCGGCGGCGTTCCACGTCCAAATCGCGCGCCTGTTGCACCAGCTCCACGTACGCCTCGTTGTTACGACGACGCTCGCCGGCAACCACTTCGTCAAAATTTTCCCGAATCCGTTTGATGTCCAACATGACAGAGCCTCCTCCTTACTTCCCTTGCGGGTAACCGACCGTTGTGCTCAACACGGTCTTCTGATTTTCCGACAATTTCAAAACTTGCGCCAGCTTCGGACGATCCAACTGTTCGCGAGCCACGCAGACAAGTCCTTCCGACGCACAGAACAGATAGACGTTCTGCATGATCGCACCGGTGTGGATACCGCCGAAACGAGCCTTGTTCACATCCGATCCGCCGAAGGTCTTCCCGTGATCCTGCACGAAGACCAGCGTAGCACCAGCCTGACGAGGGAAAGCCTGACGATAGGCAATCAGCTCACGATGGTCGCCCGCCGTGCACAGCACCAGCGCGTGCGCCTTGTGGTCGTAGCGGTAGGCGCCGCTCGGCAAGACAACATACACGTCCGTGTCCTGACAGTTGATGCCTGTCGGCGCGGTACGACGTCCATCAGCACGGTTGATGCCACATGCCGCCCACAACAGGGAAGACAACGTCTGCTGCGGCAGCTCCTTCGACGAAAACTCGCGCCCCGTCTTGCGGTTCGCCAACGCCTGCATCAGCGGCATCCCGCCATCCTTCTGCGGTGCGGGAAGCTTCACTGTATCCTGCGCACCAGACAACATCGCTAAACCGACCATTCCACAAAAAATCCAACTTTTCATCTTTTCTCTCCTTCGTTTTTGGACGCGGAATATTCAACCATAACCAGCCCTAACCGTCAAGACTGACATTGTGCTTCGCACAATGAAAAATGACAGGCGGCGAAGCCGCCAACTGAGAACCTGAGAAGCGGGGAAGCTGAGAAGTAAGCCAGCCGCCGAAGGCGGCAATGAAAAATGAAGAGAGAAGAATACCCGTCTCCATTGTCCCCATTGTCCCCATCGTCTCCGCTTCACAGCCTCACAGCTTCTCAGCTTTTCAGCTTTTCAGCTGGCGCGTAGCGCCCCGCTCTCTCGGAAACAGAGGGCGGCAGCCCCCAGTAGAGAGGCGTTGTACCCGAGTCGCGTAGGTTGGATATTTACTTCTGCGCACTGCGGCAACACAGCACTGAAAAAGGCATTTTTGAGTCCCTGCGAAAACAGATTAAAGGAACTGGAGACCCCGCCACCGAGATAGATGGCACGAGGATTCACGACACACGCGGCGGCGGCAAGCGCACGTCCGATGTATCCTCCTGCACGTTGCCAAATTTCCTGCGCCACCGGATCGCCCATTTGTGCAGCCTTGGCACAGGCGAGCGCATCCGGACCAATTCCCGCAGCAACGGAAGCTCGCCCGATCGCGGTACCGGAGGCGTGCGCCTCCAGACATCCGCAATCACCGCACCCGCAAGGAGCGGGGTCATCGAACTCCACTTTCATGTGTCCAATCTCCCCCGCGCAGGAGGTTGCACCGCGCAACAGATGACCGCCCGAAACGATTGCGCCACCGATTCCCGTGCTGACCGTCAACCAAATGAAATCATCTCCACCGGAGGCGAAACGTCGTTCCGCAAGCGCACAAGCGTTCACATCATTCTCCAGAAAGAGCTGAATGCCCCTGTCCGGCAAGAAGGGACGCAAGATGGGCTTAACAGGGAATTCGCTCCAGCCCGCCGAAGGAGAACCTAGCACGAGACCGGTTTCATCAACCATGCCTGGGATGCTGACTCCAACGCGCTCGATGGTCTCGAAGGCGACACCCTGTTCGCGGCATGCGTCGCGAAGCATGGAGACCGCCCCGCCGAAATACCGGGCTTTGTCATGCGTGGGGATTGACGCACGCTGCGGAGCGAAGACCGTCCCCTTCTCATCAACCAACGCGGCTAGAACTTTCGTTCCGCCACAATCTATCGCACCCACTAACATAGGCAGGCACATTGCAGAGATTCGCGGAGCGAACAGACCAGATCATGCCAGTAGATCAAGTGCAGATCCTCCAGCATCTCCATCGAATCCGTCGGGGCGATCATGCTGAGGTCGCACAACGGCTTCATCTTGCCGCCGTCACGACCACCGAACCCGATGCAGCTCACATCCAGTTCCTTCGCCTTTTCCATCGCACGAATCACATTCGGGGAATTTCCGCTACCGCTGAACGCGATCAGTACATCCCCTTCTTTCGCGTATGTCTCCAGCAAAATCGCAAACACGTCCGCGTAGGAGAAGTCGTTCGCCAAACAAGTCAGCAGAGTCGAGGAATCGTTCAGGCAGATCGCCCGAAAACCTGGTTGCCCCGCGACCCGACACCCCTTTACCAGATCGTTCGTGACATGCGAAGCGGTGGCGGAGGAACCGCCGTTGCCGATCAAGAAGATCGTGTTTCCGCTTCGCTTCTTCTCCAAAAGCAACTCTCCGATTCGGTTCAGCGTCGCGAAATCGCTCTTCAGCAATGCGGTGACCAATTCCGCTGCATAACCTTTCAACGCTACTTCTTTCATGTGACTCCTTTTCCTAAGAGGGCGACGAAGCCGCCAGCTGAGAAGCGGGGATGCCGCCGAAGGCGGCAATGACGAATGACGAGTGACAAATGACGAATGACGGGAGATGGAAAACGATCAATCGTCCCTTTTGTCTTTTTCGTCCTTTATGTCCCTTCCCAGCTGTCGGCTTGTTTCGCAAATGGTTAGGCAGTTCGGTGGTTGGGTAGTTAGGTGGTTTGGGCGCTTGCCCAGCTTAACACGCTTATCCCCCTGGCGGTGTAGCCACCTTACCTCACGCCGAGGTGCGGAACCAGCGTGTTTTATCCTCACGCAAAGTGCGCAAAGTCCACAAAGACGGGAGGGGTAACGTCCTCGTTACCTAGCTTAACACACTTAACCAGCCTAACTTGCCTAACCTGCTTAACACGCCTAACCTGCTTTACACGCTTAATCAGCTTAACACGCTGGAGGTGCAAGCACCGCCCCACTACTCCGCCTGATTCTCCGCCTGCGGATACGGCAGGATGCGGCTCTGGCACTTATAGAGGAGCGCGTAGATGATCGCGCCGGCGAAGAAGGCCCAAATCAGGCTCAACGGAATCTTCGCGCAGGGCAGGACACCCCAATCGACCAACTGAGGTTCCGCGCCAATCGCGAAACCGACCACCCACGCGATCCATCCGGCGGGATTGAAGCCCGCGCGCGGTCCCGTCCAACGGCCCTTACCGAGCAGATACTCCGCCACCATCGCACCGCAGATCGGTCCGAACGAGGCACCAAAGAACCCGAAGATTACAGGCAACTTCGCCGCAACGCCGGTAAGCGCGAGAATCAGCGCGACTGCGCAACCGATGCCGCACGAGACCCACGGATTGACCTTCGGCAACGTCGTCTTGATCGAAGTCGCCGCAATCAATGCCGAGAAGCAGCAGCTCGGGAAAGCGCAGAGCGCGAGCAAGAAGGCGGTGACACCGCCAGCCGACTCGTTGCCCATAATCTTACCGATCAGCTTGATCGGATCCAACACGACCTCGCCAGAGGCGATCATCGCCTTGCCCGCTTCCGTGCCGTAGAAGCCCGCCACGATCAAGACGGCGATTCCGGCGGTCAGCGTGATGGCACCGAAGACACCGACAAGACCGCCCCAAACAACATCCTTCTTGTGACGCGCGTTCGTGCCGAAGTCGCATCCGGCGGCACCAGCTGTCGCCGTGAAACCGACAATGTACGTGACGAGCAACGCAAGGATCGCCCAAGTCGAGAACGCAGACGGAGCAGTTGCCGCCTCTGGCGCGGCGGCAGCCGTGCCTTTACCGGCAGCCGCCACCAACGCGGCTGCGTCGAAGGAACCGAGTCCGCCAACAGTCTTGAACAACAGGTAGAGCAGAATCGCAGCGGGGATGAGCGGCAAGTAGGTGGAGATCAACGCCACGTACTTGATGCCCTTCAGCGCCATGATCACGCTCAACACGCCCCACACGATGATGATGGCGTAGTAGCCAACGGAAGAGGGGTCGAGCTTCAACCACACATTTAAGGCGGCAGCTGCGCCCGCACAGTTCACGGCAATCCACCCGAACTGCAACAGGCCCATCAGGAAGCCCGGCATGATGAGTCCTCCGGTTGCGCCGAACGTAGAAGCACCGACGATGTACAGAGGCAAGCCGGTACGCTGTCCGAACCGTCCGAAGACATGGTAGAACAGCACGTAGCAGATCAGACCGCCCAATGCCACGCCCAGAAGCGGGACAAGCCACCCCTGCGAGAAAATGCCACCAGGAGCATCGCCTGCACCGCTGCTCGCCGCGCCGCTCCAGAATACGAACCAGAGGAAGACGCCCGCGTAAGTAGGCGCAATGTTCTTGTACCAAGGCGCACGATTCTCGGCGGGATTGGGTTTCGCACACGCCAGATAGGACGGCACCGACTGTTTCTCGTCTTGATTACTCATCACAACTCTCCCGTTTTTCACGTTTTACTTCATACGGCCCGTGTAGGCCTTCTCGCCAGTGGTGTCGAGCGTCGTCTGGAAGAACGCGTTCGCCGCCTTCTCCCGTGCGCCGTCCCACGGACGAGGTCCACCGCAAAGCTGCACCGCCCAAAGCTTGAGTTGCTTCCGATGCCAGTTGACCATGCAGTTCGTGCCCCAAGCGCCGCCGTGACCGAACCACTGATCGTCGGCATCATTCTCCGGCGCGTTGAGTCCGAGCGAGTAACCGCCCATCCCCTTCGGACGCGAGGAAATAGCGAGCACATTCTTGACCGTCTCTTCCTTGAGGATACGCGCACCGTTATCGCCCACGCCAAGGTTCATCAGCATCTTGTAGAACTTGAGCTGGTCACGAGCCGTGGTCCACAGTCCCGCACCGGCGGAGGAGAAGACGCGGTCATCACCATAGGGACGCTGCATCGACGGATTGTCGGAACGACGCTTCGCGGGCGTGCCGCCCTTCACATCGTACAACTCAATCTGATGCGCCAACTGCGCATCCGTCGGCCAGAAGCCGGAACTCGTCATGCCCAACGGATCGAGCACGCGCTCCTTCAGGAACACCTCCCAGCGCTTGCCGCTGATCTTCTCGACGACAGCCGCGCCGATGTCGATACCCACATTGGAGTACTGCGCCTTTGTGCCAGGCTCGAACAGAATCGGCTGCGAAGCCGCCGTGGCCGCCACGCTGCGCAACGGCATCCGACGCGACCATCCGCCCATCTGGTGGAAATTCGGCAACTCGAACGGGAACCCGCCCGTGTGGTTCATCACCATGCGCACGGTGAGCGTGTTTTTCGCCTTCGTCAAGGTACGGACGCCATCCTTGTTAGAAGTCTGGATCCACAGGGTAGCGAACTCAGGCAGATACTTCGCGACAGGATCATCGAGGCTGAGTTTGCCTTCCTCCACGAGGATGGCGATCGTCACACCGCAGAATCCCTTGGTCTGCGAGCACTGCATGTACGGATCGTCCAGCGAGATCGGACGTTTCGCCGCCACGTCCGCATAGCCGACACACGCGACCTCCTGTACACCGTCCTTGTAGAGAATGCTGATTGCTCCAGGCAGTTCACCCGAATCGACGAACGGCTGCAAGGCATCGCGAACATACGTCGTCTCCTTTGCAGGCGCGGTTGCGGCACAAAGAACCCCGGCCAGTGATGCACAGGCCGCCAACAAGAAGAATTTTTGAAGTTTCATAATGCTGGCATTATACCATAACGCAAAACGATTGGGAAACCGTTTTTTGCAAGTGCAAAACCTAAATGCCCCACAGGACAAACGAGACTCGCGGAACGGACAAGATGAACGAAACGAACTGCATTATCCGCATTTCCTCAACTTTCTAGGAGTCTAGACATCAGCCACAGCCCGCAGCGGTCATGACAAGCGTGTCCCCCCTTTCGATCACACGCGATAGCCATCGATTGCAATCGTGAAAAACAACCCAATTTACTTTTCTAAGTTTCCTTCCAAAACTTACCCACTTCGAGTCGCGTCAGCGACACTTCGTAGCATAACCACCCAGCCCAATTTACGGGCGTAGCCAAATAACGCTGGTCAATCGGAACGGTGTGTGCTAATCTGTTTCTGTTTTTGACAACAAGAAACAATTTCAATCACCCCAGAAAGGTTGAACACCATGAAACGAATCTGCATTCTTGCGGCAATCTGCTCGATTGCCGCCTTTACGAAACCCGCCGAAGCGCGTCCAATCAAAGCCTGTGTTTTCCAACCGCCCTATGCGCTGAACGTGAAGGATATCGATGTCAGTATGCAATGGGAACTGGACACGTTGAAGCGTTGCGACGAGAGCCTCGACCTAATCGTCCTGCCCGAAGCAAGCGACCGTCAGGCGCGTGTCTCTTCGCGTGAGGAAGCGATCTCCGCCGCCAAGAAGTACAACAAGCCTCTCCTCGCGGCCTGTGCGGAGACTGCCAAACGTTGCAAGGCAACCGTGTTTGTAAACGCGCTTGACTTTACCCCGACCGGAGAACGGAACACAACTTTTGCGTTCGACAAGACGGGAACGTGCGTTGGCAAGTACTATAAAGAGCATCTCACCGCCGGCGAACATAAGAAGTGGGGATTTGACGCCTCCTACATGTGGCAGTGGACGGAACCATACATCCTCGAAATCGATGGAATTCGGTATGCCTTTCTCACCTGTTACGACTTCTACTTCTATGAAAACTTCGCCAACATCGCACGTTACAAACCCGATATCGTGATCGGATGTTCGCATCAGCGCAGTGACCCGCATAGTATTCTGGAGATGATCGGTCGCTTCCTGGCGTACAACACGGGCGCTTATCTCGTGCGGTCTTCGGTAAGCATGGGACTCGACTCCCCTGTGGGTGGCGGTTCGATGATCGTGGCACCTTCGGGTGAAATGCTCGGCAACATGTTCAGCCGCGTCGGTACGCTCACCGTCGAATTCGACCCGGCACAGAAATACCTCAAGCCCATGGGGTACGGCAACCCACCCGGACTCCACTCCACCTATATCGAAGTGGGACGCCGTCCGTGGAAGTACCGTCCCGGTGGCAGTGCAATCATCCCGAATTTCAAGGATGCCCCCGCCAAACGTCTCTGCGCACATCGCGGCTTCAGTTCCATCGCCCCTGAAAACAGCCTCCCCGCTTACGGCGCGGCCGTCTCACTCGGAGCGCAGGAGATCGAGTTCGATCTCTGGTGGACGAAAGACGGAGAGATCGTCTCCATCCACGATCCCACGCTCGATCGCGTGTCGAACGGCAAGGGCAGGGTCTTCGAACACACCTACGCCGAACTCAAGGCACTTAATTTTGGCGGAAAAAACCAACACCTCTCCGGGCTTCAGATTCCGACGTTCGAGGATATCCTCAAGAAGTTCTCCTGCCACACCATCATGAACATCCACATGAAGGACTGGAAGGACCAGCCGTGGGATGAAGCCCATTTGAAGAAGGTCATACGGCTCATCGACGCCTACGACGCGCGCGCCCACGTCTATTTCATGTCCGCCTGCGGTCCGCTTCAGGAACAGCTGGCGAAACTCGCCCCGGACATCCCGCGTTGCATGGGTAATGCAGGCGACAACAAAACGCATCCCGAGATCGTCGATCGCGCTATCCAGTACAAGTGCCAGATGGTGCAGCTCTTCAAGCCGCACTTCGACCAGTCGATGATCGACCGCGCCCATGCCGCCGGTTTGCGCGTCAATGTCTTCTGGTCAGACGATCCCGCCGAGGCGAAGAAGTTCCTGGACATGGGGGTCGATACGATCTTGACCAACGACTATCTGCCCATCGCGAACGCCACCGGTCTTCGGTAATGTTCGCTTGTAAATGGTTCTGAATTCTGAACCGAAGAGGCTGGGGTCAGTCCTTATTCGATAGCAATCGATAGCATTCGGTTGCTATCGATTGCGTAATGCCCCGCTGCCTCCATCGTCCCCTCTGCCCATCTAAAGAAGTGGTACGAAAAATGAAAAAGTTAGACTTGACTAAAACGGGGTGGTTATCGGTAAAATAATGTCGGTAAAAATCCTGTATGGAGATTCGAGCATGAAAAATCTTACGACATTTGAAAGGACCATCATTCTACCCGCGATCTTTTGTGTCGTGGCGGTGGCATCCGCATTCGCAGAAGGCGAACCGTTCGTCTGGAACGGAACGGACGGCGACACGTGGGACACGGAAACGCAGAATTGGTTGGACGGCGAAACTTCCTGCGCATGGGTGAACGGAACGAACGCGCTCTTCGCCGCCTCTGCTGCCGGAATGACAATCGCAATCGACGGCGAGGTGCAAGTCGCCAACCTCGATGTGGTGACAGGGGGCGAAGGCGTCACCTTCACGAACGGGACACTCCGACTGGCTGCTGGTGGTGCGATCACGCTCGATGCACCATTGACGCTTTCCACGAACTTTCAGGCGGATGGAACGTCTTCTGTTACCGGTATCCCGACCATCGTCTATGAGCCGTTTCTTACGACGACCTCGACGCTCGTCTTTCCTGGACTTACATTGGATGACATCGCAGCAATCCAAGTCGAAATGGGCGGGAAAAGTATCCGATCCGGTGCTTACGCCATTCCCGGTGCTGCCTATCACCTGACACGTCATGGGGAGACTGCCGACGTGCAGTTCCAGTGCAAGAACGGAACTCTGCTACTCTGCGTAAAAGGTCAGCTGGAGGAAAAGTCCGACGGCATCTACGCGAAAATTGTCAGTGCACATTATGTCGATGGATGGTCGATCGGTTCCGACTTCGATTCCACGACTCCCAATAACACGACCCTTGCAACCTCGCTCTCGACGAGCGGTTACGGCGTCTGTATGCTACAGGCGACAAGAGGCACCTTACGGTTAGCGGGGGACAGCGCGTTTTCCGGAACACTGTATATCACGAACGCAACCGTTGAGGTGACGGCACCCGGCGAACATACGTGGGATCAGTTCATCTCGAGCACGACTGGAGGTGGTGTTTCCGTACGAGGGGAAGGTGGCACGATGACAAACCGTACATTCGGCATCACCGATCCCAATACAAGTGGTGATTCTGCGGCCTGGTTGGCATCCTCCCGGACGCTTCCATATTTGATTCTTTCGCGTTCAATACCAGTGAGTGCTGTCATGCGCGGTTCGGCCATCGGATTCAACGCAAATGCGCTACCATATCATGTTCGGTTCGACGACACGACGCAGACGATGACCTGCCAGTTCCAGTTTTCAGG
>JAFYDR010000172.1 GCA_017544725.1 Kiritimatiellia bacterium | reverse complement strand
GGGCGGCGAGGCCGCCCAGCTGAGAAGCGGGGAAGCTGAGAGGCTGAGAAGTAAGCAACCAGAGGTTGCAGTGATGGATGGGAGGGACGCGCTCCGTCGCGTCCGATTGCGTAACGACGATGCCCGCGTCGTCGAAACCGGCAAGTTATCCCCATGAACGTTCCCGCGCACGGCACGGGCGGAGCGCTTGCCTATAACTTCGGGCCGCCAAAGGCGGCAGTGACGAGTGACGAGATGCGGTGACTTTCCAAGTTATTCCCCATGAACGTTCCCGCGACGCGGGCGGGGAGCTTGCCTATAACTTCGGGCAGCGAAGTTGTTGTTTTCATTTTCAAAAGACGACGGTGAACTACGCAAATGCGCACAGAACGGCAATGCGGTAACATTGAGATGTTCTCTTGCTAGTGAAAATGATACAATGTTTCTTGTTGGAGGCATTAGAAAATGAGAAGAGTGTACATCCTGTCTGGGTTGCTGGCGAGTCTTTCGTTCGTTGGGATGGCGGATAAGCCAGCGTTGAATCCTCTGTTTTCCGATCACATGGTGGTGGCAGAGGGACAGTCGTTGCGTGTGTTTGGCACAGGTGACGGTCTTGTTGACATTACGTTTCGCGGTGCGCGCGCACGGACGGTTGCAACGGATGGGGCATGGTGCCTAGAGGTTCCGTCTGGAGTTGCTGGCGGGCCGTTCACTCTTAAAGTCGATCTAGCCGGGACGATGCGGGAGATCACCGACGTGTATGTCGGGGAAGTGCTTGTCATGGCCGGACAGAGTAACTTGCAGTTCACACTCGCAGGGACGGGGGATCCTCCCGAATCCTGGGTGGAAAATTCCCTGATTCGCAACTTTTCGCTTCCTCGCCCCGAAGCGGGTGCACCGTTCTCGCCTGCAAACGGATGGGTACCGCTTTCCAAGAGGAATGCCGGTGCGTGGAGCGCGATCGGCTACTATGTTGCCGTCCAACGTGCGGCGCGACGTCCCGGCGTCGCGATCGGTATCGTAAGTTGTTTTCAAGGCGCTTCGGCAATCCAAGGTTGGATGCCTGCCTCGATGGCTACCGATCCGAAGTTCAAGCTTCCGGAAGGAGGACGATATCATGGCGACCTCACCTACAAACGTTATGCTGCTTGGAACAAACCAGGAGCTCTTTACGAAAAAACGTTTCTGAAATTGGCGCCGTATGCCGTTTCGCACGTGACATGGTATCAGGGCGAGAGCAACACGGGGCATTTGGAGAGCGAGGTCTATCCTCAGATGTTTGCGGCAATGGCTACGCAGTGGCGGAAAGATCTACGCAAGGCAGACCTTCCATTTACTGTCGTACAAATCGCGGACTTCGATCGTCGTCAGGATTCAGACTGGAAGGCACTTCAAGAGGCGCAGTTGAAGATTCCGCAGATTTGCAAGTACGTGACTGTCGTCAAGTCGGCTGACGTGTGCGAGTCCAACGATATTCATCCGAAGACGAAATCACGTCTCTCGGAACGAATTGCGGCTACCATTGAAAAGTAAAAGAACCAAACGAAAGGAAAATCATGAACAGTTTTACTTATCAGAATCCGGTCAAGGTGATTTTCGGGGCAGGTACGCTCGCGCAGACGGGTGTCGAAGCTGCGAAACTTGGCAGCCGCGCGCTTATCGTGAGTTACGGTGACGGGAGTGTTACGGAGACGCTAGTGAAAATCATAGGCCTATTGGCTGAGGCGGGTGTCGCATCACAGGAATTTTTGGAGGTGACGCCCAATCCACCGATCGAGATGATCACCCGCGGCGTTGAGGTTGCAAAGGCATTTGCGGCCGACTTCGTTATCGGGGTCGGCGGCGGCAGCGCCATGGATGCGGCGAAGGCGATCGCAGCGGGCGTTCTCTACCCGTATGGTGACCTCTGGAACATGGTTTACGCCTCCCATTCGAATATCACGGCGAAACCGCCTGAAAAGGCACTACCGTTGATGCAGATTCCGACGCTGCCAGCGACAGGAAGCGAAATGAACATGTGTTCGGTTGTCTCATCAACCATGCGGAAACAGAAGAGCTACATTTGGGCGGACTGCCTCTTCGCGAAAACGGCGATCCTCGACCCGGAACTTACCTACACGTTACCGCCGTTCCAGACGGCTTGCGGTGGTATCGACGCGATCAGTCACGTACTCGAGATTTTCGTCAACGGACAACCCAAGAGCGATCTCCTGCACGAGTTCCAGTTGGGTGTCATCAAGACGATTGTGAAGAACCTGCCAATCGCACTGGCAAACCCGACGGATGCCGATGCGCGTACTGAACTGATGTGGGCCGCAACCTGCGGTATCAACGGTTGGGCCTCGCCGGGAGACGCTTGGACACCGATGCATCAGGTCGGGCATGTCCTAACCTCGCGTCACGGGATCAACCACGGCACGTCGCTCGCGATCATGATGCCCGCGTGGATGAACTACTTCAAGCGGATTAAACCAGCACCATACGAACGTTTTGAGAGGGAGATCATGCCCATTGCCGACTTCAAGGCGTTTATCGCCCAATGCGGAGTCGCAACGACCTTGTCTGAAAAGGGCGTTACGGAGTCGGACATTCCCGGTATTGTTGAAGGTGTGAAGACCGTGAGCTTTAACGCGGAGGGTGTGCTTGCCTCCAATCCTCCGGTCACCGAACAAATGCTAGTGGAAATCCTTAAGGAGGCATTATGATGACGGTTTCTGAAATTGCAAAGATGATGGACATCAGTGCCGTTCAGGCGCAATCCACACTCACGGACATCGACGAAGTATGTGCGTTGGCAACGGAATTTGGTGTAGCGGCGGTGTTCTGTCTGCCGGCACATGTTCCGTATATGCGCAAACACCTCGGATCCGATTCGGGTGTCAAGCTCGCCTCGGTAAGCGGTTTTCCGGGTGGCGGAGAAACGACGCACATCAAGGTTGAGACGGCAAAGGAACTGATTGGTCTTGGCTGCGATGAGGTTGACATAGTCAACAATATCGCTTGGTTGAAGGCCGGCGACGAGCTCGCTTACAAAAATGATGTCGCCTCCGTTGTTGCGGCTGCTGCGGGTCGCCCCGTAAAGGTGATCCTCGAATGCCATTGGTTGACAGATGAGGAAATCGTACGCGGCGCGCGCTGGTGCGTCGAGGCCGGGGCGAGCTGGGTTAAGACGGGAACCGGATGGGCTCCGACGGGCGCGACGGTCGAACGTTGCGCACTCATGAAGTCTGCCGTCGGTGACAGATGCGGCGTCAAGGCGGCTGGTGGTGTACGCACACTGGAAACATTGCGCCAGATGTATGATGTCGGTGTACGGCGTTTTGGCATTGGTGTCAAGACCGCACGGAGTATCCTCGATGAAGCTTCTTGCTTATGATTTCGGTACGGGAGGAATCAAGGCCTCCCTCTTCTCGGTGGAAGGCATCTTGCTCGCCTCCGCCTTTGAAGGCTATTCCACGGAATATCCAGAGACGGGCTGGCACGAGCAACGCCCTGAAGACTGGTGGCGGGCCGTCGTCCAAAGCACGCGAGCACTTGAAGGCGACAAGCATGATGTCGTCGCCCTTGGCATTTCGGGACATTCGCTTGGTGTCGTACCGATTGATGCGGAAGGAAATCTTCTGCGCAACCGCGTACCGATCTGGAGCGACTCGCGCGCCGATGCCGAGGCGAAGGAATTCTTCACAAACCTCGGACGCAGCGAGGAGGACTGGTATCTCCAAACAGGCTGTGGCTTCCCTGCCGCACTCTATAGCGTCTTCAAGATCATGTGGTTTCGCAAGAACGAACCCGACTGGTTCGGGCGCGTCGATACGATTCTTGGCACGAAGGACTATATCAATTTTCGTCTGACGGGTGTCAAGGCGACAGACAACTCCTATGCCTCGGGAAGCGGTATTTATGACCTGCGTGGACGGAAGTATGATTCCTCGCTGATTGCCGCAAGCGGTTTGCCAGTCTCCTTTTTCCCGCATATCGTTCCGGCAACACATATTCTTGGTACATTGTTACCATCTGTGGCAGCTGAACTTGGATTGCCGGAATCTGTCCAGGTTGTTGCAGGGGGTGTCGATAACAGTTGTATGGCTCTTGGTGCAGGTGCTTTTCAGGAAGGGCGTGCGTACAATTCACTGGGCAGTTCGTCTTGGATCGCCGTTTCAAGTGCCGATCCGATTGTCGATGCGAAGACCCGTCCCTACGTGTTCGACCACGTCGTACCCGGTCAGTACGCAAGCGCACTTGCGATTTTTTCAGCAGGGACGAGTCATGTCTGGTTCAAGAACATCCTAGGGATTGATTATCGTGATATGGACTCGCTGGCCGCTGAAGCAGGCCCCCTTGCTCACGGACTCTTCTTCAATCCAACCTTGGCCGGCGGCAGTTCGCTAGACGTGACCCCAGCCATGCGCGGTGGGTTCGCTGGTCTTGATTTGCGACATACGCGCGGCGACATGATCCGTGCGGTCATGGAAGGTGTCGCATTTGGACTGAAAGCCGCTCTTGACGAACTTCGGAAGAAGGTGACATTGGCGGAACCTTTAACTCTTGTCGGCGGCGGGGCAAAGGCACCTCTCTGGAGGCAAATCTACGCCGACATCTACGGAATGAAAGTCCGTCGTCTGACGATTGGTCAACAGTGCGCGGCACTCGGAGCAGCAGCCTTGGCAGCAGTTGGGGCAGGCATCTGGAACGATTTCTCGCCCCTTGACCGTCTATCCGGCGAAGCGAGCGAGATCACCTCGCCCGATGCTGAACGGAAAGCCCTGTATGCAACTGCCTTTACCCGCTACTGCAATCTATCCCGCTCTCTTGGGGAATGGACCAAGGATGGGGAATGCGCAACAAATGTAGCAAAAGGGTAACACGAAGGATAAAAGAGGCAAACGCCCAGCCCGCGCCGAACCCAGGAATGTTCATGGGGATAACTTTCGACAAGCCCCCGAAGGGGCAAGCGGACGCGACGGAGCGCGTCCCTCCCAAATGCCGCGTAGCGGCAACACAGGCACAGGCGGGGGTACAACCCCCGCATTATGGATCACAACCCCTCAAACCGCGTAGCGGCGACACAGATTTTCGACGGCGAAAACACTATCGCCATAACACTCTTGTCATCGAACGTTGTGTCGCCGCTACGCGGCTATTTCGTATGGGGCGTTACCGG
>JAFYDR010000171.1 GCA_017544725.1 Kiritimatiellia bacterium | reverse complement strand
CCCCGTCTGTATAGGTGACGCCCTTCAGGGCTTTCCGTAACCATGCAATCGCAAATCCAGTCGGTTTCGACGACACGGGCGTCGTCGTTATGCAGGGCGGATACGCCGCATTTAGAATGAAATGGTTAAATCGCAGTCTTCGACTGCTTAAAATCGGGCTTCGCCCTTTAAATGGATCGTGCCGTCGATTTCAAGCCGTGTTGCGGCGATTTACCCTTTTAACCATTTCATTCGTCACTTCGGGACGAAGCCCCATTTCGAGCCAGAGGCTCACTTAGGGCGAAGCCCACTTAATTCCATCATTCGTCATTGCCGCCGCAAAGCGGCACTTCATTCCGAACGAAGTGAGGTATCTCGAGGCTACATCCCTAGAAGCTAACAGCTGAAAGCTGACAGCTAAAAGCTACCTTAATAAAAGTTGTCCGTACAAGTTGCATACCTCGTGAGTTTTTGTGTATAATCAAAGGCAAAGAGAGTTCTTGCATGGATAACAAATCCCTCAAATACAAAAAAGTATTCTCCGTACTCCTAGATGAGATACGGAGTGGAAGGTTCGATGCATCCCGTTCATTTTTGAGCGAGTCGCAAATCATGCGGCGTTTTGGAGTTGGCAGACAAACCGCAATCCGCGTAATCCAAGAACTTCAGAAGTCCGGATTAGTCGTGAGGCGACAAGGATCTGGAACTTTTCTGACTCGTGCGGCACATCACACCGGACGCATCGGTCTGATCGTACACGGCAGCTCCTATTGCGAAATCTTCGCGCCAATCTCGCGAACGGTCTCCCACCTCTGTCAACGGCAAGGTTATACGTTGTTGCTGGGCGACATCGCCTTCCCTACCCCGAAAGAAAGGGCTGCACGTGTACTTCAGTTAGTTCAAGATTATATCGACCAAGGAATCGATGGCGTATTGATTCAGCCACTGGAACTGTTACAAGATGCCGAATCCGTCAATCGCAATATGATGGCACTCTTTGATAAGGCAAACATCCCTTCCGTGCTTTTGGACAGCGACATTGTTCCCTCCCCTGACCGCAGTTCCTACGACCTGGTAGGCATCAATCATTTCGATGCGGGACGGATCATGGCGAAACATCTCCGAAAAGCCGGCGCACGCCGCATCTGTTACCTGATGCAGAAGAACCGCGCCCCATGCGTATCGAACCGCTGGCTGGGATTGAAAACCGAATGCGAGGGACTGCCGCTTCCCGGAATCCAACTCCTCTCTCAACCCGATGAGGTGAAGACGATTCGGAACTTCTTGAAAAAGTACAATCCCGATGCCATCGCCTGCTACAATGATCGACAAGCCGCCATCCTGATGCACACATTGTCCGAACTTGGAATCAAAGTGCCGGACGACCTGCTCATCGCCGGATTTGATGACGTGAACTACGCGACACTCGTGACACCACAACTGACAACCACCCATCAACCATGTAAAGAGATTGCGGAAACAGCCTTTTCCCTACTCCTTCAACGGATTATCAAGCCAGACCTGCCGCCCCGCGAAGTTTTCCTCTCGGCACCACTCGTCATCCGCGCCTCAACCGGTAGAAAACCGTAGTGACGAATGACGAGTGACGAGTGACGAATGAGGCAAGCTGAGAGGCGGGGAAGGGACATAAAAGACAAAAAAGACAAAAGGGACGAGTGATCGCAGTCCAGCACGACTGGTGGCGTCAACTGGGTAAGTGTGTTAAGTGTCCCTGCGGGACTTAGTGCCCTTCGGGCTAAGTCACTTCGGGGCGAAGCACACTTAATTCCATCACTCGTCATTGCCGCCGCAAGGTGGCACTTCATTCCAAACGAAGTGAGGCAACGAGGACGTTGCCCCTCCCGAGGCGGCAAAACCGCCAGCCGGGTGCTACGCGTCGACTGGGTAAGTGTGTTAAGTGTCCCACGGGACTAAGTGCCCTTCGGGCTAAGTCACTTCGGGGCGAAGCCCCACTTCGAGCCAGAGGCTCACTTAGGGCGAAGCCCACTTAATTCCATTGCCGCCACAAGGCGGCACTTCTTCCCAAGGCTGCGTCCCTAAAAGCTAACAGCTGAAAGCTGACAGCTAAAAGCTACCTTGCTAAAAAGTTGTCCGTACAAGTTAACATCTTCTCAAACTTTCGTGTATAATAGCGAATCATTAAGAGGAAATACTATGTCACAGAAGTTTTGGACATTGACGGTTCTTCTGCTTTTCGCCACATGCGGATTCGCAGAAGAGGGAGAAACGGGAACAAACTTAGTGAACCGGATTCGGGAGCATGTGAGTATCCATGCGTCGGCGGATGTGGAAACCGCCTATCTAGCGCGAGGCGCGGTAGTAGATTCGCACCCATTCTCGTCACAGTTACTGGGTGGCGACATCTTGCTCGATGATTTCGGTCACATCGGTGCCTTCGCCTGGAGTGCCAGTTCCTTCACCCGTACAGGGCAGCGCGCAACGCGCCGCAATGCCTATCACGAGGTGGACTATAACATTTACTACGGATACCGTCTGAAATTGGCGGACGAGTGGACATTAGACAACCGCATGGCGCGACAATGGGTGACACTCCCCGGTTATCGTCCACATGCGAACACCTTCTGTGAATGGCACGCGGCACAGTCATTGGAAACCCCCTATGTGACGCCGTACTATCTGCTCCGCCACTGCTGCCAACCTGATGACTGGAACTACTGGGATGTCGGCGTCAAGCGAACCTTCAGTCTAACAGACACCGTATCGTTCACACTTGACTTCTTCGGTGACCTTGGTGACTCACGACACTTTGCCGCTCAATATGGTCCAAAACCATCCGCCCCTCGATCGAAGTATCACGGTGGGTTGCAAGCGCTGAACCTAGTCGCACGGACAGATTGGAAGCTAACAGACTATCTCAGTGTCTTCGCCTTCGTCTGGCAGTTCGACATCGTTTCTGATGACGCAAGGGATTCGCTCGGCGCATCCAATGCACCAGAAGCCAAGCGAGATGTGACCGTTGGCGGCATCGGGCTAGCAGTGAATTTCTAGCGAGAGGCTAGGGCGGCGAAGCCGCCAGCCGCCGATGGCGGCAATGAAAAATGAAGAAATAAGAATGATGGGCGCAAAGCTGCCAGGTTAGCATGGCATATCGGATGTCGTTTGTCGCCTGTCACGTTCGTCCCGGTTGTCTCAGTAGTCTCAGGCGGCAAAGCCGCCAGCTGAGAAGCGGGGAAGAGACATAAAGGACGGAAATGACAAAAGGGACGAGTGTTCCTAAAAGCTAACAGCTGACAGCTACAAGCTAAAAGCTACCCAGCCACCCTTCACGCCTGAGACGGTGGTTGGGGTTGTTGCGGCTGAATCAAGCGAACGGTGAGCGGGTAACGCATTTTGAGTTGCCCGTCCAACAGGATCTCCACCCAATGCGTTCCCTCTTGTTTGAACGGGAGATTGATGAAGACTTCCACCGTCGTAGATATCTGAATCTCGTTTTTGAGTTTCATCGGAACCGGATGTCCCTTGCAAACAACGCTCACGCCATCGGGCGCGACAATCCGACTTTCCTGCTGAAAATCCCCTTCTCCCATGCACCAGCGATTGATCAAACAGATACGCGGACAAACGGGATTCTGTACGTTCAAGGCCAGCCCGTCAAAAATGCCAATCAGGATAAACTTCCCTGACCGTTCCTGCCTCACGTCATCACACAACAAACTCGTCTGCAAATCCGGAATCATACTTCCTCCTTTTCTCTCTTTGTGTCGGGACGGTCGTGTTCCGTCACCTCCTCTTTCTTTCCTTCTCGAAAAACCTGTGCTTCAAAAATCCAAAACTCTGCGTTCTCCTGCCACTCGTTCATCGACAATCCTGCCTGAAGCGACAACTGAACCAACGTCTCGCGCAAATTCCATCCTGCCTCCACGGGTTTTTGCGGCAGCAAGACGGCACTGGCTGTCCCTTTGCGGAAAACGATACCGTGTGTTCCAATCCGAATCGATTCCCATGTCGGAATCCGCTTCGGCTGTGTCAGGACGGAGATTTCCAACTCCACGGAATCTAATTCGCTCTCTAGCAGGGAATCGAAACGCTCGTCGTGAAACGCCGCATTCAACGCCTGTTCTGTAACAACCTTCCAAATTTCACGACGGGGAAAGACCTCGCCCATGTGACCGCGCAACTCGCCGTTCCGACGAATCGAAACGAAACCGCCGCGTTGCGTTTTCAGGTTCGGTGTCACACCTGCCGGAACCATTCCCCAAATCGGATGCCGACATTTCAACTTGAACGCCCGGCGAATCGTGTTTCTCGCAATCCGCAAAAGCTGTTCGCCTTCTGCCGCCTCCAACGGCTCCTTCCCGATGACCGGCTCAACACGTTTGGCTGGTTCTTCTTTCCAAGCTCCTTCCACAACCGCGCCGACATAGTTCACATTGGCATCGTCGGGGGAACGTGCCTTTTCTCGCGGAATGGCAATGCGCGTCACCTTCGCCTGTTCGGGCATCATGGTGATCAACAACGCCAGTGGATCGCGCCCGCAGAGAGAAACCCCCGTTTCCTTTACGTAACGCAGAAAGCCATCGACATCCCGCGAGGCGAACAACTCAAAGGCGTTTCGGTCAATCGTGGCGGGCGAATCCTTACCACCCTGCGAAACCGGTTCATATCCGAACGTCGCACCGAAATGCGTGAAATCCGAGCTGGCGACAACCAGCGTCTTCTCGTCGATCAATTCCCGCAACGCCGTTCCCGCCCGCCGGACTTGCCGATGATCGAACTGACCGCAAACGAGACACACGACCGGCAGACGCGTCGAAACGAAGGACTGCAGCATCGGCAACTGTAGTTGCTCGCTATGCTCCCGCTCATGAGCTGCCACTTCATAGGTAATGAACGGCAGCTTGCGGGCTTTGGCAATCCAGTCGGTGTCTGCTGTCAACTGCCCCAGCGGCGTCGCATAATGCGTCGCGTCTGGTATGCTGATGCGATTTTCCATCGACAGGTAATGGCTCGGGCCGAACACGAGAATCCGCTGAAAGCGTCGGGGATCGACCCGATGAAACACGCTGGCAGCAACTCGTCCGGAGAAACGGTACCGCGCGTGCGGCACGACCACCGCGCAAATGCTCGGACGACGCAAAACCGGAATCTCCGGGACAAGTTGCGCCATGTCGTACCGCAACATGGCAGTACTGTCTTGATACCAGATACCCGCGATGGGCGATCGCATGATTTTTTTCACCGCGACAACACCCGCCGATTGACTTACGCCTTACGCGGATCGAACGAGAACTCCCCCGCGATCTGCTTTTTCAGCACATCGTGGACGATGATGCGCAACTTCCCGTCCGCGACCTTGCCTTCGATCACCGTCGGGAAGTGTTTCGTATCCGCCACATTGACGCTCGGTCCGCCGCCGACAATCTGTGCCCAAGAACGTCCTGGCAGCACAGGGTCGAAGCGGTAGCGATGCTGGTGCGCGGCAATGACCAGCTGAACGCCATTCCGCGTCAAGACCGGCCCCCACAGCTCTGCCGCCTGCTTCTGCCAAGTGGCATAGTCCTCCAGCAAGGTGCCGGGATTCGCATTCGGATCGGGGTCGAAAATCGGGATGTGAACAAATGCGACAACGAACGGTGCCTGTGCGATCTCAGGACGTTTGAACTGATCCTCCAGCCACGGCACCTGCGCCTCACGGTACGGTTCGAATCGCGTCGCGCCGCCAGCGGCGGGATGGAAGTCGGGCTTGTCCTCTCCGGTGTCCAGTCCGATCAATGCGATGTCGCCCTGCCGGATCGCAAAGTTGCGCTTGAGCGCCCAGTCGCGTGGCGAGCGTTCGGACGGCAAGCGCGTCATCAACACTTGATCGAGATAGATATTTGCCTGCCCGCGGAAATCATGGTTGCCGTTGTTGAAAAGGATCGCCGTGTCTGCACCGTACCCCGTTCCAGAACCGGGTTTCAGGAAGATCTTCACATTATCTTCGAGCGTCCGCGACGTGTTCGTGGCATCTCCATTCCAGATGGTCACGGGAGCCTGCAACTCGCGCATCTTATCCGTCACCATCGCGAAGGGCTTCCACTGCGCGTGCGTGTCGTTCATTACCATGAAATGCGAGGCGGCAGCCTCGCCCGGCGTGGTGAACGAATGGACGCCGCCCCATTCAATCGGCGACGGCTTCATCCAGTAGCCAACCGGGTAAGTCACGGCGGCCGCGCCGATGCGGTACCAGTATTTCGTGGCGGGCTTCAGCCCGTCCATCCGAACACGCAAAACGCGGTCGTGTATCTCCGCCAGAGGCATACCCTCACAGACGAACTGCTTCGCGTTTTTCATTTCCGGATTGTCCGCCACTTGCGCGTAACCGACAGCCAGCGCGTTCACGGCAAAAGAAACGCCGACCGAATCCGGTGCAGGCACCTGCAACAGAGGTTCCGAATCCAACAACTTACCAGGCGGCGGCACCACGGTCGCCTTGTACTTATCATGCGCAGCCTGTTCGCTCGGCAACATACCCGATGCCACTGGCACGATTCCCGAAACGGTCAGCAATGCGCTTCCCGTCAAAAAAGACCGACGTTTCATATCCATCACTCGTTCCTCCCAATTCTCAATGCCCAAGATTTCCGTTCCTTGAACATCATCCTAACGGAAACGGATTATAGCACAGATTTCGGACATCAATCAATCTCGTTCTTGGCGGCAAAGCCGCCAGCCGCCGATGGCGGCGATGAGGAAATAAGAATGACGAAATAAGAGAGAAAATGAAAAATGAAGGGGCGGCACAGCCGCCCAGCGGGATAAGCGT
>JAFYDR010000170.1 GCA_017544725.1 Kiritimatiellia bacterium | reverse complement strand
TCCGAAGAGCATTCAAGTGTGCAACAATGGCGCGAATGGGATTGCCATGCGTGACGACGAGAACACGCTTGCCTGATTCCACCTGAGGCCGAATCTCGCCATCAAACAAACCGATTACGCGCCGAAAGGTTTCCATCAGACATTCTGACGACGGAAGACTCTCCTGGGCGATGCCCCGATAGAGCGGCTGAAGACGCGGGTGGCGTACGTCATCGTCGTCAATCGGAGGCGGCGTTGCGTTAGGCACATTACGCCAGGCCTCGACTTGGGCGGCACCGTATCGCTCGACCGCTTCGGTCCTCAACCTACCTTCAAGCGTACCGTAATGACGTTCGTTCAGTTGCCATGCAGCCGTGACGGGAATGTCCGCAAGGCCCATTTCGCCGAGGACGATTGCCGCAGTGTCCTTCGTCCGCGAGAGAACCGACGTGAAACAGGCGTCGAAGGCGACGCCTGCATTGCGAAGAATGCGCCCGGCTTCGTGTGCCTGCCGTACGCCTTTCCGAGTAAGCGGACAATCCGCCCAGCCGGAAAACCGCCCTTCCGCGTTGAGCGTGCTTTCTCCGTGCCGGAGAAGAACGAGCATCCCGTTGCCAGGCGTATTATGCTGTAAGCGGTCCTTCATACATTCGGCTGACTGGCTGCCTGACGAAGCTTCGATGCTAGGTATTCGACAAGCCGCTCCTTTTCACCTTCTTGCTCCATGTTGGACGTGTCGACGACTTCCGCGTCAAAGAACTCCTTCGCCGTCTCGATCATGATGTCCTGCATGCGTGCGAACTTGTCGGGCTCGTCGCGAACAAGTAAATCCTTGGGTAGGTCGTGGTGGCGAGATATGCGGCCTTTGAGACGCTTGAGGCGGACTTCATTGCTTGACCATAGAACGAACGACGCGCCGAAATGCGGACAACGGGGAAGAAGTTTGCTGAAAGCGTCGGCAAGGCCAGGGTCACCGATGACGGAGTGGTAGGCAATGGAACGGAGAACTGACGTTGAGTCCTGGACAACGAAGTGGTCTGGCGGCGTGTAGCGTTCCAGGTCGCGCATGACGGAGCCTAGGAAGATGCCGCCTAGCGTATCGCTCTTTACTTTCTGCGCTACATGCAGGGCACTGGCGCAATTGTAAATGGGATTGTCGGAAAGGAAAGAGCAGTGCCGGTATTCTGCCTTGAGATAATCGCGGAGCAGACGGCAAATAGTGGACTTGCCGGCAAGTTCAAGCCCCTCGATATAGATGGTATTGGGCGAATACTGGCGTTCTGTGTTGTTTCCTGTTGTGTCGGTCATTTTGGTCTCCTTTTTGAATGATTGAATCACTGGAAGTCGGAGTGTGACGCACGGCGTCATGGTAACCATACAAGCTTATCGAGCGCAGGTGCAGAGAGAACGAGCGTCTTCTGGCACTCGCTCATGATACTGTCGGGAGCGTGGTGGCAGAGCACTCCGGTGGCTGAGATGTTATCCCCTTCCTTCAGCAAATTCGCAATCTTGTGATAGCAGAGAAGGCGGATACGGCTATGGTTTGGTGTCTCAATGATGCTCTCGGAGCGTTTGTATGGTGCGTACGAAGCATCGATGACACGACCGGAAATTACGGTACGTCCTATGGTAGTGAAAGGGCAGGGGAAGGCGAAATCACGGTTGCCAGAGTTAGGGTGTACGAAGAGAAAGGAGATTGGAATGTCGTCGAGTCGGAAAGATTCGGCATAACGGCGTTCGGCATGGATACGAGCACCTCCGTCCTGAGTTGCCCCAGGGAAAGTGTCCTTGATGAGTTTCCAGCTGCGGGACTTATCTGGGAAGGTCACGCGTCCCTCGGCGGCGAGGGCGGCGATGCGGGCGCGGAGGGCCTCAATCTGCTTCGGCGTAGCGACGACGCAGAGGTCCCAATCGGAATCAGCGGTGGCGAAACCGGTCATACGCGAGCCAGTGACGAAGACGCAAGTCGCGGCATCTATACCGGCTGGCGCAAAAATGACCTCTGCACAGAGCCGAAGCATCTCACCGGAGAGCGGGATCGGATTCTTGAAAAGAATTTGGGCGGTTCCATCCTTTTGTCTGCGAATAGGGAGCTTGAGCGTGGCGAGCCCATGAAAGGTGCGGCTACCGCGTCGCTTGTCGGTGAGGTAGCGGAGGTACGCGGCAGATTCCGTGAAGGCGTGCGGGAGCTTGATCCAGCGGTCGTCAGAGGTCTGTTCGTATTTAAACTTGAGAAGAGCCGTGTCGTGGGTAAAAGCGTCATCCCAGACAAGTGCCATACAGTACGGGGTGCTTGGATGGACATGTGGGACAATGAACTCTGAACCGATGCGCGGAGATCCAGATTCATTGAAGATGGATTCCACGTCGGGGAAGTCGCGTATGTCGGCGGCAGCATTGCCGCCGGGCATCCGCCAAGCATGCGGGAGAAGCTTGGAAACGGAAACGATGGTAGGGTGGGCACCAGGAGCCGTGAGCGCGATGTCGAAGTCGCGTCCGGTTCGTGTTGCGTGTTCGAGGATGACCTGACGGCAGACACCGCAAGGCGATGCTTCGGCAGAAGAGGTCGAGGTAATGGCGAGAATGTCAACATCCGGTTCTCCGGCGGTTGCCGCCTGAGCGAGGACATTCATCTCGGCGTGGATGTTGGTCGAGTGGTTGAAGGAAGAATATTGACCGGCGGCAAATATGCGCCCGGTGGAAGCGGAACGGACAGCCGCCCCGTAACGCGTACCCTTGTCGCTGGTCAGGAAGGCTGTAGCCGTGGCCGCACGCGCGGCATTCACAACGGGGATGGCGGTGAGGGAACGAACGAGTGGACGGACTGCCTCGACGAGTTTCTGACCTGTTTCGCCTGCGGGATGCCCACGGTCAAGGCCACGGATATCACCGCAGAAGATGCCAGCTTCATTTGGGACGAGAGGCGAAACGGAAAATTCAGAATTGGGTTCAGAAGAATCGAGAATGGCCCAAATGCGGTCTTGAAGACCGTATTTTGCAAGGGCGTCAATCCAGCCCTTAAGAATCACATCGTGCCTATCTTTGCGGCAGATGAGAATGAAGGCATCGCATTGACGGAACATGTTGGCCCGCGATTCACCCGAGATACGCTTGGGCTCAAAATAGGGTTCCCCTTCTTTGGGGTGCCTGCCGCCCGGTAGGTCGGCAATGACAAGATCAAGATTGGTGCGGAGAATACCGAGGTCGTTGGCGCAACGCCTTTCCATGTCACTGTTCCATTTCACTTTTTGAGAGTCGCGAAGAGCCTTATACTCCTTCTCTATGGCCGCATCAGACTTGGCATTGATTAGTGCGGTACAATACCAATCTGGTGTGGGGCTGGCGAGGTCGCAATCGTAGATCCATGACTGGAACCAAACGGGCATCGACTCGCGTAGAGACATGGAAAAAGCGCGAGAAAAGACAGATTTACCGCTGTTTGGGTCTCCAATGATTCCGACAACCACACCGGTTTTCCCGCTGGCGATGGCGATGGTCTCGCCAGCTTGCTCAGGCGTGAAACGAATTGCATACGGAATGGCTGGTTTTGTGACGCGGACATCTGCGAGTCCTGCGCGTGCTGCGGAAATGCCCAAGAGCAAATACATGTGGGTGGCACCTGAACCGGTAAAGGTGACGGAGAGTGCCGTGTGTGGCAGAAGAGCCGGAGCCGAACACCCGATTTCATCTTCGCTCCACTTACCATTGGTGGAGGATGGCTTCTCACATGTGACGGTAACGGTTCCGTTTTGGCTCTCAATGCGGAGCCAGGACTTATCGGAAGGCTGTGCGTTGGGGGACGGCATTTCGATGCGCGGTGTGTGGTTGGCACCCTCAAAAACAATTCTGTCCGCTCTGAAGAGCGTGGCGTAATAGCCGATGGCGAAGTAACCCTCAACTGGACCGCGACCAGTGGCGACAACCGTACGCCCCGCGAGGTCGATGTGGGCGATCCATTCACGAAATCTTTCGTAATGTCCTGGAAGAATGTTGATTCGATCAGATTGTTCCGTACCGTCGGAACCTGACGGACCAATCTTCTTCGTGCGGAATTCGATCACGAGAGAGCCATCTGGTCGGCTTGAAACCGAAAGAAACTCTGGCGGTACAGGTGTGTCAGTCGTTGAAGTCATGTTTTCGCTCATGGGATTTCCTTTTCTCAAGAAGTTTTGCTTAATTGAAGACAGTCGCGAGCCAGTCCTGAACAGCCCGTTTGGTTTCCGCAATCGACAGGGCTGGCGTGGCGGCTGCGGAGTGTTCGTGACCACCTCCGCCAAAGTGCGCGGCGAGCATCTTGGCTGTAATGGGTGAATCCGCGTGTGAACGGGCACTTATCCGTGTGTGCCCCGAATCGGAGATGGGGAACGGGTAAAAGAAGACCGCAAGCTGAACACCTTCAAGGGAGTTAGGAATTTCAGGGAATGTCTCGCCGTCCTGCTTCTTGCATCCTGTTTCCGCGAAGTCGCCGGTTGATAGGGCAATGGTTACCACGCGTCCGTCGAACCAGCACTCGAGGGAGTTTATGGCACGACGGCGAAGATCGAATGCGTTGAAGGATTCGCGCTGGTAGATTTGCTCGGCAAGCCAAGCGATACGGACGCCTTTCTCGGCGAGCGCGGCGGCGGTGCGGAGCGTTGAAGGTCTCGTAGAAGGCGTTGTGAATCGGCACGTGTCGGTGAGGATGGCACACCAAAGAGCTTCGGCAATCGGGCGGTCGATTGTCCACCCTGCTGCACGGGCGATATCGTAAACGAGTTCTCCGGTGCTTGATGCGTCCTTGACCACAAAGTTTTTGGTTCCGAAGAGTTCCCGGCCATGATGGTCGATGTTCAAGGTGGGGATCTTCCCGACCCATTCGCGGATGCGCGCGTCGCAGATTCGCGAGGGATCGGCGCAGTCAAGGCACACGAAGAGGTCGGGCGGCACGGAGAAATCGAATGCATCGGGGTCAACGATGCCCTCGAAACCATCCAACACACGTACGGGACCGACATCTTCTTTCGGCAGAACGATGGTCACATCCTTCCTTACGGCACGGAGAAATCCTGCCATAGCGATACAGGAACCTACTGCATCGCCGTCCGGGTAGGTGTGCGCAGAAATCGCGACGCGGTGCGTGTCGGCAATTAGCGCGAGAATGTCCGCCACGGTGTCGAGGTCTTTGGTGTTGATGTCATACACTTCGTTCATGTTACTGTTCCTTGTTTTTGGAATTCACAATCATGCCTTCTTCATCCTAAAAACATCAGCGAGCCGCCGGAAAAAGCCACGATTCTGATATTCGCGGAGACGCTCATTCAGATCTGCCACTTCACGTTTCTTTTCCTCGACCATACGATGGGTCGATTCCAGCTGACTGCGGAGTGCGCTTTCCTTCTTCTCGGTTTTTACAAGTGCGGTCGCAAGATTGTCGGCTTTCTGCCGAAGCCATTGCAATTCGTTGTTCGCTTTTGTCCAAAGTTGTTTGAAATCTGTCGCCTTCTTCTCGGCATCTATTCCAATGCGCTTTGCCTCATTGTATTGCTGGCGGACAACAGTAATCTCCTCATTTGCGGCTTCACATTTCTTTCGCAATTCGTCCCGCTCTCGCTTCAAATCGCCCCATTCCTCAATAGGAATTTCATCAGCTTCATCAACAGATCCGTCCTCGAAATTCACGTCGTGGAAAATCTCCGGTGGAAAGTCCTTTCGGCGTGGCTGTTGTTTGTCCATGTATCGGATATAGTCGTTGTGACTGGCAAAAATGCGGCAGACTAGGAAACGTCCATCATGAACGTATCCGAAGACGCGTTCAGCTGTACGGGGACGTTGGATCGCTACCAAGTCAGTCAAATTTTTCGATTCGGAATGCGCGGCGCGATAGAGGGGATCTTGAGACTGAAGTACCAATCTGCGACAGGCGGCAGCTCCACCGCTCTGCGCCAACTTCTCCAAGTCTTTCTCTGCCTGGTCTGATAGCGGAGCCGTCCGAACCTCCGCCCCCGTAGTTGCGATACCGACGAGAGGAGAGAACGTGACGAACCCAGACTTGGTTCCTGGCTCGGTAAACCCAAGGAATCGGTCTCGTTCCTCAGGCTGTAGATCCGCAACCATGGAAAGGAACTGCTCCGTCGGCATCTCAATTCTATCGTACAGACAGCTCAAAGCATCGCGAGCGCGAAGATAGGCCTGTTCATCCAAAGCGAACGGAAGAGGGGGAAGCACTATAACGGAACCTGCGAATTCGAATGAATACACGACCTTGCAGTGGAGAATCATGCCGGCAAGCGTGAGAAACGGAACAACCCCTTTGTAACCGCCGTTTGGACAGAGGCAGACATCGCATCCCGACTCGTGCCCTTCTCTTACACACTTCTCGACAGTGGACAGCAGATTCTTGAGACCCAAATTGCGAAGACGGTTCGCATCCGCAACTTGTAGCCCCTCTATACGAATGACAGACACGTCATCCACATCAAGTCCGTGGCATCGCGTAAGAACTGACTGAACTGCATCACCACACATTCGTCCAAGACATGTATCCGTGGCAAGAAGAAGAACCTTGTCCTGTTCGTCAAGTTTCATCTTCGATAGGATTGCTGTCTCTGCACAACAAGTTTCACGCTCATCTCCCTGTTTCGAGATGGCACGTATGCGTTCACACAACGCCTTCTCAAATTCGGAGTCATCGGCGTTCCATGGGAGGTTTTTCTCCTGACGGTCACGGAGCAACTGGTTGGGAAGTCTGTTCGCGATTGAGGTGCCTAGGGTACAGATATAGGTAGTGTTCATTGGCTATTCAATTCCATAAGCGCGTGTTCAATAGCATCTGCAAGGTCACAGAAGCCTTCTGCCTTGTAATCGGGCGAAGTCGAAGAAACCGGCTCCTGTACGTTTGTACCAGCGTGATTGAGAGCGTTGCGGCGTCGGACAAGACGCGCGAAAGCTGGCAAGAGGTCCTTTCCCAGCCTTTCAGCAAAGTTTCTGGCAGATTCGATTTCTTCTTGAGGGGTCCAGCGAGTCCAATCACAGCCATTCTTGGCTGCATTGGCAAGAACATCGGAGACGAACTCTCTAACTTTGATTCCGGTTCGAGTTTCAGGAACCATGTCCTTGAAGCGTTCACAGACAAAGGAGACCGTCGTCTCTTGAAGCAACGTATAGGCTTGAGGTATCAGACCATGGGCTGCAGCCCACCGGGCACCGCGGAAACCGTTACTGATATCGTTGTCACCGTATTCCGAAAAACACCTCTCTACCCGGTTCAGAATCGGAGATAGTTCAGGGATACCTTCGACTATCTCTTTCTTCGCGAGATGTGAAGCGATGTTTTTGAGAGCCAATGAGCAAATCCCCTCGCCTTCTGAGTCAGTCCCAAGATTGGCGAGACGCACGTTGTCGGCGAATAACGCCATCTGCTTGATGGTACTATTGAGCGAACGGGCGGCATCGTCGTTCCGGCAAAGGGGGCCGAGGCGTAGAACAGAAAGATTCTTTAGTTCCGATGCGTCGCCGAAAAGTTCAAAACCTCGTATTGCGTGTGTCCAGTCGTCGAGGGCGAAGAATGGCGTAAGGTCGAAAATGGGGGCAATGGGTGCATCGTCTCCACCTCTAGCCTCCCATGCCCCGTAAAGACAGGCACCGAGGGTAACCCCCTTTGCAACTGCGAGGTAACGCAACAGAACCGTCATAACAACGGGCAACGAACGGAAGGAATGTGTGACATCGAAGACAATCTCGTCGTCTTCAGCCACGGCATCGCGGACAATCCTAAAGATTGTCCACAATTGCTCTTCCGAAGCGCCGTCTGGGATATCGACAATTTCCGCATCGGGCAGACCATGTTGTTTAAACTCGGCGACAAGCCCATTCGCATGCCTTGACTTGGCACCGACTGTACAAAACACCATCGCGTGGTCGCAGCGCGTGAAGAAGCAGGTCGCTGTCTGAACGTATGTGACTTCTGGACTAGTCTCGCACCCATGCCGATATCGGCATAGCTGGTAGTTGCCTGTTCCAAGAAAAGAAATGAAACGTTTCATATTGATTCTTTCCCTTTCAGTTCCGTTAAGATCGTCTCCAGGCTACCGCTCGGACAGATATGCCCTGCCCACACGCTCGCGGCGTGTCGAATGACGTACTGATTGCACCAGATGGCGCGTTGCTTATTGACACCGGTACCCGATGGTACCGGCGAACACACAAATCCCCACCCGGCCTCGCAAGCCGCCACAATACGCGGTGGTAAAGGATTGGGAATGCCTCCGGGACACACCCACACGAATGCCCGTTCCTTACGTAGGCATTTACGAAAGATTTCGCGCTCTTGTGCGCTGGTAAATGTCGAAATCACGGGGGGCAGTACCCCCGTGACCACGAGACTGTAGAAGGGAGGGTGCGGTGCCCCGGTGGTCACGAGACTGTGGGTAGCGGGGCTGGTGGGCAACATCCACTGTTTAATCTCGTGGGGATGGAGGCACTGTCCTCCATCCGGGTGAGGGCACTGTCCTCCATCCAGTGCTCTGCCCTCGCTGGCTACGAATGCCACCAACTGGCGGTTCAGTAGTTCGGAATTACCGACGCAGTAGGTCGTGACGGGACCGAAACGGTCGCGATTCCAATTGCGGGGGTTATTTTGAATGTAGTTGCGGATGTTCAATAACTCTTCATGGCTTGAAATAAGATTATCGTAGTAACTCTCTTGCCACAATTTTGTGCCGATGTCCACGCATTTTCTCGTCTCCTTAAGCTTACGGTACAGTGTACTCGTATAGCTTTTGAAACTACCAACCACACGAGAAAGCAAATTTATCCCATTTCCACCCGTCACGCGCACAATCGCATGAAAATGGTTGGGCATCACGACAAACGTATCGATGTACAACCCCGGATTGTGTGCGGGATGCGCAATCCAGGCATCGTGTACTGCCGCGCCCAACTCATTCAAAACGCACTCCTCCCCTACGATCGCGCCGAACACGCTCTTGTTCAACGAGACCTGTATGGTGACGAAAAACCATCCGTCGCCATAATCGATGTTTGGATTGCGCAGGGGGGTGGACATAGGGTGAACAGTCCCTAAAAGGCGTTCTTAAGTTGCTCTCCTATTTTTGGTTTCCGTTTTGCAAGTAAATCAACAATGTTGTAGAGATCGTTGTCCGAATTGTTCGTTACTTCCGAGCGACCATCCCAGAAAGCAACGATCCGGTACTTGTTTTCAACGCGAACGATCCGGTACTTCAGAGGGGATGTCTTGCGTTTCCTATCTCCTCGACCATTGATGAAACCGAGTGGGTCGTGAAGCCTTGCAAGATCGCTTTGCCCAAAACGATCACCCCTGCCACCAAGGGAATCGGAAATATCACACCGAGCGTCCTCGGCAGAGTTATACTCATGGTTGAGAACGGCAACCTTGGCCTTCGCTTTTGATTCGTGAAGCAGGTTACGGCAAGTATCCTGATAAGCAAGCGGGGCAGTCGGCATGGGGAATGAATCATCATTCCAGACGAAGCTGCCAGCCGCACGCGTTGCGCGGTATCCAAGTGTTCCCATAAGTAACCAGGCGTTGACGGCACGGTTGAAAAGTTCTTCGTTTTTCTTTGCCAAACCGCTTAGCCGATCCATGATTACAATACGGCACTTCGTGCCGATGTCAAATGCCATGCGCGGAGCGGACATATCCTTCCGCTTGTGCGGTAAGGTTGGAAACGACCTCTTTGTTCCTTTGACATCAGAGACGCGCACAACAATCCTACTCGCCCACGTCTCTTCGCGGCTTGGCATTCTGTGGAGATCGGCCGTCCTCTGCTTGATACCTCCGAACACACGGCGTTCCGCCTCTATGTCTCCGCCCACGATGCGGAACCATGCGTGTAGCTGCCCTCGTATCGATGCGGGACGAATCTCCGGCTGATCCGTCGCACCATGAGAAAAGAGCGGGGTAATGAATTCAAGGTCAATCGTCCTGTTCATGGCATCTTCCCTAGTTTAAGCGTGTTCCTGCAATAAGCGCGAATTGCCTGTTCCACCGTTCGATTCCAAAATTTCTTCTTGGAATCTTCTGGCGAGGTTCCTTTGAGAACAGCCCAGACTCTCGCCCCGATACCGTCGGGCATCCGTAATACCTCGACAATCCCCTTTTTTTCGTCATCCGAACATGAGACGAATTGGGCAATATACCTTCCTTTAACAATCGCCTTGAGATTGGGCTGATTGTTCCAGCTTTCCAGTATACGCTCAAACGGAGACAACTCTGCTCTACGCCTGGCTTCGGCTTCAATTGCAACAAGTTCTGCTTCCCTTTTTGCCTTGGCTTCAGCCTCTGCACGTTGAGCTTCAGCTGCTTCCGCTTCCCGCTTGACTTCTGCCTCCATGATTTCCGTCACATCCTTGAACCAGCCGTAGCCAGCACCAGTCTTTGCCCCGACACCGGATACAGTTATCGCCTCTATCAGGACTGATTTAGCCTTCTCGAACAGCTTCCCGTCAACGGTTTTCCCGTTTTCGACGATGCAGAAAGCGTACCTCACTCCTTTCTCCACAACAGGGAAGGTATTCGGCTTGGGGTTTTCATTTGCCAAGTCGTGAACATCGCCCGATTGGTAGTATTTCGGATAATGCACATTGGAAATGTCCACAACGATAGTAGGTTCGGTAATCGGCTGCGCTGAAAGGAAATCCACACCGCCTTTCAATGTGCGCTCTTTCTCAGGCACCGAAGTGACAAATCCGCTCAGCTCGCCTTTATCACGAAAGTCTGCCTCAGAGCTACCAAAGACGTGCATAAACTCACCAATCGTCCATCCTCCATCCCGCAGATGCGAGAGAGCAGCATGACGGGCTACACCCTTTACAGCCGATCCAGGAATATATGGCAGGCCCGTATTCCTATCGAGACAGATGCCTGCGTTCTGAATGAGGCTGTCCGACAGATTTACGATCAGACGTCCCTGGAGCTCACCATACACCACGGCAGTTTCTCCAGGACGCTTCGACAGCGCTTGTGCGAACTTACGATTCTGTTCAAGCTTTTGGGCCGCAAGGTTCCCCGGTAGTTTACGACAAGCGCATTTACTTAAACATTGCAGGATGTCTACACAAGCTTGATGTTCTTCAACTTTGTCACGATTACCATCGTCTTTGGCGCGATCTCGTTTACTTTCATGAACCTTTTTTTCATGCTCAAGGAATCTTTCCCCGTTCTGTGTCATACGTATGAAACTCCATCGCGAGGCATCGTCCATCCGCATCCGTTGGTGCGTCGAACTAACCGACGGCCATGACTTGTGCAGTATGAACTTGTCCAATAGAAGCGACCGATTCTCCACATTCTCTGCGCAATCGCCGATCACTTCCGCAACATCTGGCGCAATCGGAGGTTTTACTGATGTTGGCATTGGCTATTCCTTTCTCACAAGACGGCGAGCGAAGTTGAGCCATTCTCCGGCCTCGGCGGTAATATCGCGAAGCATCGTACTTGATGCGTCATCAGCAAGGTAATCAAGCAGCAGCTCCGCAGAATTCTTCTCACGAGGAATCATTCCTATCTCGTCAGAGGAAAGATGGATGGCTATCGCATCAAAAACCGTACGCCACGGATGGTACTCGACACTAACCCTTCCAGTCTTATTATCTTTCTTCACCTTCTCTTCCAACGAGTACGCCAAAGCTGCCATAATGCCGTTATTCATAATAACGGGTGGTATGTCCTTGATTACTTCGCCACCATTTTTACCTTTGACCTTGCAAAAGTTAGCAAACTCAAGTACATGGCGCGCACGTATCTGATTGAGGTTCTGCATAGTCATAGTTCCTTTCATTTTCAAACGAGTTTCACCGAGCAATATCCGATACCGGAGGTTCCCTTGCCACCGAACTGTACAAGTGGAGAAGTTCCAATTCTGTCCATAAAAGGCTTATAGTTAACTTTGGCGCTGAGTTCGGTCAACGGCGCGTAAAACAAGGTTTCGGACGGCACCTCCTCCTGGTTGAAAAGCTTACCCTCGGCGGCCGCGCCAGTTTTAGAATCAATCGAGACGTGCTGCGAGATCTGACAGGCGTTTTCTGCGAAGAACGACATGTCCTCATCATGAACAAGGACGAAACGGTCCTTGCCACCGTTCAACACGGCGTCGTCCGCAAGCGCACACAGTTTCTCTGCCCAATCGGCAGGAAAATCTCCGGTTTTCTCGAAACGATACTCCTCAAGCACGACCGCCTTGCGGTCGGTGAAGGTCACCTCGCTGCCGGCAAGGCATGTCTGACCATCTTTAAGTTCTGGAATCTTAAAATCATCACCAAGTCCTGCATCACGTTTGTAGCGCTCAAGGCTCAGTGGCGAGGTAATGAATGCAAAGCAGCCCTTCGCGGAACGCACAGGAAACGCCAGAAGCCTTGCCTCACCGAAGGCAATTTTACCAGATTCTGCATCATCCATGTCGTCACTACCGAAATAGATGCGAGCATCTTTACAGCGGACAAGAACCTTCTCCCCTTTCTTGTTCGTTTTCTCTTCCTTTTCGTCCTCCCACAGATCCGCCAGCACGCCCTTGATGGCGCTGCCGGGAATGATCGGGAAACGCGTGTGGCGCTCGCGCGCGACCGGCTGATCGACCGCACCTACGGATGATCCGCAACCCACATGTAGCGGGGTGCGTGTGAAGATGGTGAGCAGTTTCGTGTTCATGGTTTGTTTCCTTTCTTAGTGAAGTTCATTCATTGGTTCTCGTGATCCTGACCCTCTGCGGGCAGGCGTGTATCCGGTTTGACGATGGAACAGAGTCCGATTCCGAACCCCTGTGGTCCGAGATCGGATTTGCGTTGCAAGTGAAGCTTGTTGATGAGTGCCTCAGCACTCGCCTTATTCTCACAACGGAAAAGATAGACGGAACCTTGCGGCACCGCAAACATGGTCGGTTTGATACCGATGGCCATGTCCCAGCCAGAGAAGTAGATCGGTTTGCCGGTACAGGCTCCGACAAGGCTGCATCCCTCGCAGTCGGGGAACATCACTTTCCCAAGTGACATTTTACGTTCCTCCTCATTGATATCCTTACGGCTATCCCTGCACCACCCTGGAAGCCAGCCTGTCTGCTGGAAAAGGGCTGGCGCGATCAACGTCCAACGAACGAATATCTCTCCGTCCGTTTCAACCTTCGGACGTGGGAATCTGGCGGCAAGATCGATATCCGTTTCACAATGCGTCACAATGCCGTTTTGTCCGCCCATAACGAACGAACGCGGCACTTCCGGCGCGTCTTGAGCATCCGCTTTCATTCCAATCTTTCCTGTATCAACGGCACACCACATGGATACGTTTTTCTTGAGCCGAAGATATTCTCCCTGGTACTGACCGGAGGCGTGTTTCCCATTGATGCGTTTTGAGGCACCCGTAACAGAATCAAGTGTTGTGCCGATTCGCGGCTCAACACCAAAAAGCTCACCATCCGAGTACGGGAATTTGACGACCTTTCGGGCAATCTTCTTGCCATTGTCATCGACCTCGGTCTCCTCTGTGTCGTAATGTCCTCTGTCTTCTCCACGAAGATATTTGGCATAGTCATCGACCGTTATCCAAGCTGGATACTTTTTCTTTCCGTCAATATGATCGATAAAACCGTATTCGAGCGGTTCTGGAAGGTCGGTGCCGGTACAAAGCTCGATCAGCATATCCCAGTCGAGCGGACGAGGCAAATACAGAGTGCCGTCCTTGACAGGGTACGGTCCCACGACCTTCAACGAAGGGAAATCGCCGAAAGTTACATCTGGCGTTTCCTTCAGAAGCGCATGTATCACACCCTTGAAGAGATGGTCTGGACGTGGCCAAATCGCCCCATGCCCAATGTTCCGCACATCTTTCATTGCCTTGTCAGCATCCATCGGACGGGCGTCACGGAAGAACAGCACGTCGCGCGGCTTCAGTTCATATTTTCGTTCAGTCATTGTCTTCTCCTTCACGCGGACGATCAATGAATGTTTCGCACAAGAACAGATCGAGGAAGTCCTTCGGCTTACCACTTTCGCCAAACACATCACCCAGATATTTACTGACCGCATCGGCGAGATCAGCAGACATGGCCTTCTGCGTAGAACGCTCCCATGCGTGTTCAAATTCGCTCAGAACGACGTCCTTCATGTCTTTGGTAATGTCTCCGTATGGTTGTAAAAGTTCCGCCAGCTTGTAGGGGAAACGCCCCGAAAGATTCTCGTCCAGCGAATCACGAAGTTGCCTGTAAATGTAAAGGGCTTTAGATCCCCACTTACAGCCCCACTCCAGAATTTCACCAGAACGTTTGAACACACTCACTGCAAGCGCGTTGCGGTGGTAGTCGCTCTTTGCACGCGATTCGGCGGTATGGGCTTTATGGACTAAGTCCTGCAACGGTACATCTCTGTGTCCCACGGCGATTCCGGCGGACGCCGTCAACGACTTATCGCTTTTCCCCTTTACCCTCTCGCCAAACTTTTGCTGGAGTTTGTCGGTGCAGTCAATCGCCTGTTGGGCAGGGACTACAGCGAGGACATCATCGCCACCGTCGTAGATCAGTACGCCGTGAAACTCTTTCACAATCGGCTCGACCTCGCCCGCGAACTGAGCAAGTGCCGCGCTGAAAGCACGATGTTCCTCTTCGTTCTCGAAAGATGACAGATTCTCGCCCATACGGTCTCCATCCATGGCAATGACGGCGATATACTTGTACTTTTCTTCCAGATCTTCACACGTACGATTCTCAACATTAGGCAGTATCTGCTTTATGAGGTTCATCGCGCTGCGTCCGTCACGGATGGCGGTCTCCTTACCGGAAAGAAAGTCTTTACGCCCAAGTTCGAGGGATTCTTCCCAAGGAGCGAACTCACGTACATTACGACGCATCGCGAGTTTGCGACCGATGGCTTTATAGTCATCACCCATATTGCCGGAAACTTCATCTATAGGAAGAACCGCCCATGTCATCTGTAGAAACTGGTCAACCTGCTTCCTCGCGGCTTTCTCCCCTAGATCGCCGAGTTTAAGTTTCCCAACATATTCCTCCAGCTTGACCTTGACGGCCTTTTTGATCGCATCCGCAAGATCCTTGCCCTGCCCAGCGGGTACCCACGCGAGAAAACGATTAGGGATTGTAGGTATCTTTTCAACCTCCAACGCCTTGCGCACGGTATCGGTTGACAAGTCGGGGAATACGACATTGCCTTCCTTGTCTGGAATCTTTTGCAATCCTACCCATACGAGTTTGGATAACAAGTACGATCCTGCCCACAAGTCATCGACCGTAGCGGCTTGCGCAATAAACTCCTGTACCGGCCCTAACTGGAACAGGAGAAGTTCTTTTCCTTCAGTTTCCATCATCATTCCTTTCTTGTTGCCATGTAAGCTTCAGAACATGCCAGCCCTCGATCTGCTCGGGACCGACCTCCACGCCGATTGCCGGACGGAATCCCTCAGGATAGTCTGGCGAAAGTAACCAACACGTGTCGAACACATCACCGTCCAGCATCGGGAGGTTTGTGGGCGAGAGCGTGACAGCGGGACGTTCCGTGTGCGGAGCAAGCGATACACCCAGCACAGCTTCCGCCGCCGCACGCGTGTTCGTGTGCCCCCAAAAGGATACCACCTCTGCCCCAGTAAGGGTCTCCTGTAGCACACGAATCGATTCGCTCTCTACAATCAGCCGTTTACACCGAATCAGGCTGAACGGGAACGAGTTTCCGATAAGGACTTTCTTTCTGTCTTCACGTGTTTTCATTAACGTTAAGTATCTCAAATCTTAACTCGTAATAGAAGAAAAAAGATATCCACAGATATCCGCAAGTTTTTCACGGTGATGCCATTTGATGTTAGAATGTGGAAATATCAACGGACACCCTCTTTTGGGAACAAGCGCGTCTGCATTTACAAAACCAGCATTCTGAAGTTTCTTCCGCAATTCTGACATCGTTTTGTAAACCGCATCGACAAGGCTGTGTTCATTGAATCGTTCGCCTTCCTGAAAGGTCGCAAGCCAGTCGCAATCTGCCACACCCTGTACGGAATGTAACGCAAGTAATTTCGCATGAAGCTCTTTCACAGGGCAACCGTTCGCCAGTAGGAGTAACGCCGCAAAACAGGTCTTGCTCATGGGCACGACATTACCATTGATTTTCGCCCATCCGTTCCATGCGTCAATCTCGATTTCGGGGTAGGTTACGGCTGGAGGTGCGACGGTTTGGACTTTGGCAATAAGCGTTTGATAACTGGGAGGCATGGCTTTGAACTTTTCCTGATACCAACCGCGCATCCGCACGAATGGTACTTCAAACAACTCGATTGCAACTTTCGCGGAAGAAACCTTATCACTCGTCGGATTGCCACGGGAGAGTAACCGGTGCGTTACGCCTTTCTGCGGGAAGTAGAACGGCGGTTCCATACCGCATTCGTATTCCGGCGGAATTAACACATGATACACCTTGTCCTGCTCGCGACCGAGAAGCGTCATACACGAGAAGAGCAACGCGCTCATTGTCTTGCGTCCACCTGCGATCGAGCAGAGGATTGTTGTATCGGGTGATTCCGTGTATTTCCGTAGTTCGCCGAGCATGAAGTCTGCTGCACGAAGGTTGTCTGCCCCCGTACGCAGATCAACTATCTCATTTCCGCTCTCATTGGGCATGACACGGATGGAGGTTTCGCCGAATACGAGCTTGCCGTCGATTGCGAACTTCTCCTTCCGTAACGTCGCCTTGAGACGTTCCCATACGCTGGGCGTTTCGGACATGATCGCCTTGTACAAGGCCTCCTTACCAGACTTCGTCGTAATCACCACTACCTCGTCTGGCACGACGGGCTGTTCCTGGTGCGCGAGTGCCCACACCGTTTCGGGTAAAACTGCTGGAGATGTGCCCATACCTGCGATCAGGATGGTGCGGTTTGGCGACGGGGTGATTGGATTATTCTTCTTCATCATTATCCTCGTTATCCTCATCCTCCTCATCTTCGAAATTCGGTCGTTCGTAGATGAAGGTAAGCACGTTCTTTGGATTATTGCAGACGATCTTTCCGTCGATGAAGTCGAGGTCGTAGTCCGACAGAATTTCTTCCGCCTTTTTCAGCATCGCCGCATTTTTAAACGTGTACCAGTCATTGAGAATACCAAGCGTTTCGACACATACGCGGAAGGAACGAAACGGCTTGTGTCCCGAAATGGCTCGGAAGATTTTGTCACATTCGTCGTCGTTCCGCGTGCGGGCAAAATCCTCCATCATCTCGTAGCCTTCTCGCGAGCTTATCGGCTCGATATCGACCAGTTCGTGTCCATCGAGATCCTCATCAAGCGACGGATCGCCAATGGATGAATCAAAACGCATCCCGACCGTTTGATCCGTCAAATCCACGAAAGGCCAACTCTCGGTATTCGACATATCGAGTTCTTCCGCCAAGTTTTTAATCAGTTCCTCTTTGCTTTTGATTCTTTCCATCATCTTTTCCTCTTTTCCTGTGCGATTAGACCAAAACGCGCTTCACCTCGTTCATGCGATGACCTCCCAATGCCCGCCTTTGTCGGGACCAACGCGACGGATTCGCCCCGATTCTTTCAGAACTTTGAGATTCCATTCTACACCCTTTACAGAAAGCCCTGTCGATACCGCTATGTTGTCCTGTGTCGCGGTTGGATTTTCAGACAGAAATTGGATGATTTTCTCCCTAGTACCGTTTGTATCTTTCTCCCTAGTTTTCTCCCTAGTTTTCTCCCTAGTTTTCTCCCTAGTTTTCTCCACACTTTCCACATGGTTTTTGGGGGTAGTTCTCTTTTGAGCATTTCCACTTTCATTTGCTTCTGATCCAACATTTTCAGGCGAATGTTCCTCGTTTAACGGCACGGTTAGGCGGAAGATGTCGCCTTCATCGAAAGTCGGGAGCGCGCCAGAATAGATTTGCACATATTTGTAAAGATTTCGGACGCCAGAACCGAGTTCGTCAGCAAGACGAATTTGATGGAAAAAGTTTGCGATGATTGGGTTTTTCGGTTCCGGTTCAAGATTCTGTGGTGTGATCAATCCATAATGGTACGCCTTATTCGCATTGTCGGTGAACATCTCGTTGTGACGGATAATGAACCGCGCTGGACGCGCACTTGTAAATTCGCGGTGTACAAGCACGTTGACAAGCATTTCGCGCAGTATCTTGCCACGTAGAGAAATACGACGTCCATCCTCAAGATAAAACGTGTCCATGAGGTGTTTCATGCCGAACGCGAGAAGCCGATCATAGCTCTCAATAAGGTTCGTCTGTACGATGTCACGGTCGTCATAGCGATCAACATTCACACGCTGAAGAATGGCATCGGTCTTGTAGGCGGGGAACAAGTCACCAATCACATCATCCGAGCCGAGCAGGAGTATCGCTGCAGCCTTGAAACCGCGTTTTCCCGTCACTGCGTCTGTGCCAAGCAAACGCGCACTCTTCAGTATTTGGTCGTTCGACATCTTTGCCCACGGATTCTCTACACTGACCATGTTTTTGAGTGTTGGAATCAAGTCTAGTCTCAAGTCTTTCTTTGTGACGAACGGGAAAACCTTCTGTTCCGTGAAGATGCGTTGTTTCCGGATGAACATTTGCGCAATCGGTTCTGTACCGCGTACAAGTACATCCTGTTCGTGTACGCGTGTATAGCATTTTCCCTTGAAGCGATGCACCTCTGCACTTTCGGGAACATGTACGTAGATGAGGTGTTTTCCCTTATATACAATTTTTTCAGGATAAAGAGTGAAGACCGGATCAAAAAGATTCGGATCGTTCATCACATTGCCGAAGTTGCGAATCATCGCCTCTATCGACTTCGGCGGAAGTCCCAATACCTCTCCGTTATCTGTGATGCCAAGCAGTATGTCGCCTCCTGCAGTATTCAGAAACGCACATACAGACTCGAATGTGTCACTCTTCGGTCCATCACCCGCTCGCTTGAACTCGATATTCATGTTCTCACCGATGGCAAGAAGCGTACTTAATTTTGATGTCGTAATCTTCATTCGCTCATGTTCCTCCACAATTTCAATCAAACTTTTGATTTGCGAACATCCATATCATCTCGCTCAGTAGTTCGTTTGATGTTCGCACTAGCTGTTGTTCGATAAAGAATCCTTCTTCGCGGTTGACACACTGAAGGACAAGCCGCGGGATAGGGGATTGTACACATGTAGTCAATTATCTGTAATCCTTTCCTCATTTTCATTAAGGAGAATTATACCCTATCCTCAAACGGGAAACAACAAGGAAGAATGAAAAATGAAGAATGAAGAAATAACAATGAAAAATGAAGAGAGAAAAATGAAGAAAGGAAAATGACAGTGGCGAATGAACCGTGTGTTGTTTGTCATTCGATTGCGGTCGAAAGCGATGACGGGGTGACGTCGTTGCGACAAATTCGATGCGAATATCATTTCTTGATTCGGTAATGTCCGGTGAGGGGATAGGAAAAGAGGTCATCGCTTTCCATGGTGCCGCTGCCGATGTTGTGGATCACGCGTGGGGTGCCTTTCGCGGAGTTCTTGTCGCTCACGATCATGATGTGCGGGAGTCGTCCGGCGACTGTACATGTGACGAAATCGCCGGGCTGGTAATCTGCCACGTTTGTTGTCGCCTTGAGCATCCATCCTCGCCGTTTGAAGTAGCACTGCTGGTTGGGGACGCGGCGATGATCAATGTTCGTATCCGTCTTCTTTAGGCCCCAGTTCTGCGGATACGATTTAAAATTGGCCTTCATGTCTTCGTGAATGAGTTTCTGAAGGTCAATCTTCCTCGCGTCCCGTAACGCCCTGATCACCACATCCACGCACACGCCTTCGCTGCGTGTAAAGTCTCCGTTTGGATAGCCGATGCGTCGGTAGGCGGGTGCGTATTGCGTGGTGACGCCAATCTGTTTGCGTGCTGCGTTTACAATATCGACGTTATTCGTACCAGCGAAAACTCCAAACGTCACCGCAATGACGAAAAGCGCCACCATCACTTTCTTCATCTTTCGACTCATCGTATTTGTTTCGGTGCTTCTCAAGCGCGCGTTTTCGCATGGAACTACGAGTTGCGTACGCACACTCGCCGGTAGTTTTCGCCGATGGTGTCCCACAGCTTGAGCGCGTCGGGGGCGCCGACGACCGTGCCGTAGCCGCCGCGATACGTCCATGCGGAGAGACGGTCCACTCCCTCTTCGACGGCGATATCGACCCACTTTGCGATCTGTGACCAGTCCTTTGGCTGCTTGTAGTAGCCCATGAGCCAGCGTTCGGAGACCTTGCCGTACTTCTTGGCAATGGCGACCGTACGCCGTGTAATTTCGCGGTAGAAGTCCTCCGGCAACGCCCAGTTGATGATCGTCGTTGAGAACACATCGAAGTACGGGCATGCGCCGACCATATCCCAGTTGTCGTAACCGCGGTATTCGGAGACGTAGTATCCGTTCTGCGTGGCGTGGACACAGCAGGTGATTTCCAGTTTCGGATCGATTTCTTTCAGTGCCTTCGAGGTGTCGGCGAGAACGACCAGCGCTTCGCGCCAACGGAACTGCTTCACGTCATTCGTCATATACCTCGGCATCGGATACCCGTAATACTCTTCGAAACGCTTGCGGCAGACGGGGCAGAAGCAAGTCCAGTCATCTGCCACACCACCGGTGATGGACGCGATTCCTTTTGGGAATGCATAGTGTGGTTCATCCCAGAAGAATCCGTCCGGCTTCGCCTCGCGCGCCAATGTCGTGCAGAAGTTTTTGAAGTAGTCGCGGTAACTGTTTGTGTTGAAACAGGCGTAGGGAAGCTTTTCTCCGGTCAGGGCCGAGACTTGGCGGTTCTCTACGTTGTCCTGCAGGAATTTCGAGACTTGCTCGCCGCCGAAATATTTGCCGTTCCCCCACGGATCGATAAGGACACGAAGTCCCAGCTCGTGCGCCTTCTCCACAATCTTCGGAACGTTGGGACGCCAGAAGTCGAAGTCGAACTCCGTGACGGCGAGAATTACCTGCGTCACGCCATGTTCCCGCATTTCCTTGAAATCCGCTTCCGCGTGTTCCACATAGTTCAGTCCGTAGTAGCTGATGCCAGTCTGTTTGATCATTTTCGAAATCCCTCCTTATGGGAAGTATTATACAGGATTTGGGCGTGAGGCGGTAGTCTAGATTCCGTAAAAAAATCTCATGGTTTCAACAATAAACCTAGAACCCTCTGTTATGACTCTTTCACTTGACTTCGCTGTGCGAAGTAGTGGCAGGCGGAGAAGCTGCTAGCTGAGAAGCGGGGACGATGGAGACAATGGAGACGATGGGGGCAATCGGGCCGGGAGTAGCATTCCCACGTGTGGCGAGGCGGGGAGAGCTAAAAGGACAGCAAGCGTACGACAGCAAGGGGGCGAGTATTCCGTGCGCGGCGAGGACGAGGAGACCGCCGGGCAAGCTCGGTGGCACCATGGGAGGGGGCATTCCCGTGTGGCGAGGGCGGGGAGAGCCAAGAGGACAGCAAGCGTACGACAGCAAGGGGGCGAGTATCCCGTGCGTGGCGCGGGTGGGGAGACCACCGGGCAAGCTCGGTGGCACTGTGAAAGTGACGGGGGCTATCGGATGGTGATGATGGTGCCGATGGAAAGAGTCATCAGGATAGCGGTACCGTCATCGGACGTGACGAATTTGGCTGTGCGCGTTCCGGTCGGCGTTGCGGCAATCCATCCTGTGAGATTTTCGGTTCCCGTAAAGGAGGCGGCTTGGAGAAGTGTGTACACACCGCCTCCCGCTGTTGTCTCTACGCGCACGTTCGTGCCGAGGGAAACCGCACCTTCAGCCGTGAGGGCAGGGGATGTCCCGTCACCTAAGTCAAGCGTCGCACCGTCCGCGATACCGAGCGTTCCTTTGCCTTGGATCGTTCCCGACCAGTTCGCGACCTTTGCGACGGTGAGCGAGGCGAGCGGCGGGAGGTTTACCGTACCTGCGCCAGAAAGGGATTCGGCGGACTCGATGGACGCCACGTTCAGTGTTGCGTCGTTCGCAACCGTGACCGCAGGTGCGGTTGCCAGTACCTTGGGGGAAGTGACTTCGCTCTCGCCGCACGAGGTGGCGAAGCGTTCGGCGATCAGTCGAATCTGTCCCTCCGACATCGAGCAGTTGTAGATGGCGATATCATCGATCAGACCGTAGAAGTGGGTTGTTCCGCCGTAGTTCGAGCCGATGGAGAATTCCATCGGTGTGATGTCTACAGTTCCATTGAGTTTTTCCCAAGCGAGTTCGCCATCAACGTAGAATCGCGTGATTTTGGAGCTTGAGTTTTCCTTTGGCGAGTAGGTGATTGCGAAAGTCGTCCAGCGGGTACGGTCTGTACCCATCTCTGTCGTGTACGCACCCGGAAGATATTTTAGGGTAGAGGTATTGCTGTCGGCACCGAAGACGCAACCGCTGACAGTAGCGCGGATACCGCTGCAACTTCTGTTCATACCCATCTTGAACAGTTTTCCCCAATCCCAGTGCTCGGTATCGCCCCACATTACAATCGCCGGGAGGTAATTCGGTTGCGTCGTATCGGGGCGGATTCTTGCGATGACCGTGTATGCGTTGTTCCCGGATGGAATCTGTTCAGGGAACTCGTCGAATTTGAAATATCCGCTAGTCGATGAGAAGCGTGCGGCCTTGCCGCAGATGAAATCGCCGGACTCCAGCGAGACGGTTCCTTCCATCGTGAGGTCGAGATGATTCGTAGAGCTGTCCGAACCTGGAGCGGTGTCGTCATCGAACGTCCAGTGGGCGATCGGTTCCGGCAGGAGAGTGGCGGGATCGACAGGCAACTGCGCCTTGTGCGCGTACTCGTCTGCCGCCTCGTTCGCGTCCCAAGCATAGTCAAAGAGCATTACCTCGTCGATGTCGCCGGAGTAGAATACATTCGCGTTCCCGCTGTCGGTCCGATGTCCGATCTGGAAGGGGATTTGCGCCGAGACATCCAGTACGGCTACGCCGTTCTTTTCGCCCGCTTTGGCACCGTCGTAATAGACGACCTTGTGGGCGTTCTCACTGTCGTAAACCGCGACGATGTGATGCCAGTTGCCGTCTGACAGGTTCGGCGTTGTCACTGTCAGGTCTTCACCCCAGTTGGCGAAGGCGATTTGGCTCGTCGTGTGGAGACGAAGCACAGAGAATTGCTTCGTCGCACCGTATCCCCAGCAACAGATCGGTGCCTTTGCGGAACAGGCTGCCGCCGTTGGACGGACCCATACGGAGATCGTGAACGAGCCGTTGCCGCGCGGGAAGGAAACAGGGCGGAACGCCGTCTCCGATGAGAGATACGCATTGCCCGGGAAATGGAGCGCTGGACCGGACGAGCCGTTGTCAACCGTCGTCAACTCGTTATTGCCTACCTTAGTGACTGTGAATCCCGCCGGACCGGCGTCGGTTCCGGGAGCCGTGGCATCATCAAACGGATACCAACAGACGAGACCGCGCCGCGCGAGCGGACGACGCAGCGTGAGCGTTCCCGCCTCAACCGCAAGGTTCGTGACGCCGGTTGTCTTGCCCGACAGTTCAAGCGCATAGCCCGAGCCTTCCTTTACGAGCGAGCTGCCGCCGTTACGAATCATGCCTTTGAAGGTGGTGTTTGCCTCGCCTGCCTCCGTGCCGACGCGCAGAGTCACACCTTCCGTTGTCGTCTCTATACCACCCGCGAGTGCCGTACCCGAAAGTTGCGCGACGGACGCTTGCTGTTTCTCGAAGGTCACCGTGCCGGAGGATTTGGCTGTCACGGAGGAGACGGGCAATGTAGCCGCCAGTCCTTGCGTGTAAAGGGATGCGATATGTTCCGCATCCAGTTCGTAGGCCGCAAGCAGTAGGTCGTCCATCCGTCCTTTGTAAGGGGTGCCGCCACCCGTTTCCCATCCATTGAAAACACGCGCGATGTAGAAGTTCTGGTTGGTCAACGTGTAAGTCGAAGCCGTGATGCTGAACTCGTCGCTGGGTGTCGCAGTCGTGGCGTCCGTGGCGAATTGCGCGGGTGTGCCGTCGTAATAGAATGCGAACTTCCCGAAGCCGTTGTGCGTGACGGCGATGTGGTGCCAGTTGCCGTCGTTCACCGGGTTGGGCGTCACGATCCAACGGTTCTTCGCCCACGGTGTGAACATCAGCGAACGCCCTGGTTGCGCTGTGTTGAGGCGCAGTGCCATTGCCGACGTTTGACCGGATACGGCTGTTCCCCAGAAGATCAGTTTTGCGATCGCGTTACAGTCAGCGTCCGGCTTGATCCAAGCGGCGAAAGTGTAGGGAGAGTAGGCTGTTGAGGTTTTATCCGGGTACGGGGAGAACTCGGCGAAACCGTCGTTGACATCCGGGCCCTTGAAATATGTCACGCCGTCAAACTGGAGGACATTGCCGCGCGTTGCGTCGGTTACGACGGAGGGAACGCCGTTCGGCGCAAGCAGACGCCAGCCGGCACCCACATCGTCGCGCATCGGGTCAGAGGCATCGTCGAAGAGCCAGCGGATCGCAGTGACGGGTCTCAGAATACGGGCGTTGGCGCGATCGACCGCGAGGGTCCCGCCGAGCGGAAGTCCTCTGAACGTGGCTTCCCGCTCGCACTGGAGCGCGAGTGTTCCGCCGTCCGCGAAGATCGCCTGTTGCATCTCGTTCGTCGAGGTGCTTGCCTTCCAGGCACCGACATTCAGCGTGACGCCTTTCAGGTAGTCGCATGCGAGCGCATTCGGCGCGTTGTTCGGATAGCTGAGGCATAATGCGGCGACGGTTGTCCCATCTACATGGTTCACGAATGAAGCCGGTTTGGTGACGTCGGCGGTCGTCATGTTGTGGAGAACAAGGAGTTTGGGTGCGACACTTCCTTCGGCAATCTCGCATGTGCCGCCTTGGAGATTCAAGGTTCGCCATGCCGTGTTCGCTTTTATCAAGTCCCAGATCAGATGCCCGTCGTAGTACTTCGTGATGCTCTGGGTTGCACTGTCGCTGGAAAAATCGACATTCAATGTCAACTTGGAGTTATAGCGAGTCACGAGATCGACCTTGTCGTTATGGAAACGGAACTTGCAGCCGTTGGTCGTGACGATGGTCATCTCGTGCAGTTCCTTCTTGGTATTGGTGGCGAAGTAGTTGAAGCCGAAATTCTTGGAGGCAACACTGACGTCTGCCGTGAGGATCAATCCCGAACTTGCCCCGTCGAGCGTGATGGAATAACCGTAGGCGACATTGTTGCTCGGTGCGTATGCCTTTAGATTCCCGTTTTCGTCAGCCCAGTTTTCAAGGGTGGACCAAAGGCAGTTGCTCGCTCCGCCCGTCCAATAGTAATCCGCGCCGAATGCTGGCGATACGAACATCACACCGAGCGCACAAAGCGCGGCTGCAAGTACGATACGACGACTATGCGAGGGGGAGCATCTATCGGTTCTGGCGTTCTTCATTGCACATCTCTCCTTTTCCGGTACTGGTTCATCGGAAATTCTAAATCAACACACAGTTCTATCTTACCACATTTCCTTTTTCCCTGAAAGTCACATTTCCACAAAAAAATATCACGATTTCAACAATTCCATGGTTTTGAAATTGCATCAACGGGAGAATGTGGGTAAAATGGAGCGCATGGGAAGAAAACGGACAGTCGCAAGCGTACCGATCTCACCGGCGCGTCATGTTGTGGTGGGACTCCGCATGGCCGGTATCGCGGGGCAGGATAAGTTAAACGGCATCTTCAGTTATCTGAACGAAGGTCATCGTTGGATGCTCTCTATCTACCGGACACGCCATGAGTTCACGGCGAAGACAGTCCGCGAGGAAATCGCCAAAGGTGCGGACGGTTTTCTTGTGGGGATTCCGGGTGCGGAAGAGGCTTTGGCTGAAATCGCCAAGACCGGTTTGCCTGTCGTGCTATTGAACGTGCCGCCAGGACGATTGGCGAAACGTGGGCGAGGCGTCGCGACGGTGAAGAGCGACGCGCGCGAAGTGGGACGTCACGCGGCGGACACGTTTCTCTCGCAGGGCGTTTACAAAAGCTATGGTTATGCCGGATACCGTACCGACGACGACTGGAGCCGAGAGCGCGGGTATGCGTTCCGCGATGCGCTGGAGAAAGCGGGCTTTGCCGTGCGGATGTTCGACATTACGCATTACCGTGCGGGAATTGACGATCAGGCGAGTCTAATCCGTTGGCTGGAATCTCTCCCGAAACCCTGTGGAATTCTCGCGGCTTGCGATGATCGCGCCTATGAGATTCTCGACGCCTGCAACGAAGCTGGCGTCAAGGTTCCCTCGGAAGTCGGCTTGCTCGGTGTAAACAATGACCCGATCCTTTGTGAGAACTCCCGTCCGAAATTATCCTCCGTCCAGCCGGACTTCAAGGAGGAGGGACGTCTTGCCTCCGAGTTGCTGGAGAGCATGATGGGGAGTCGGGGGGCTGCTAAATCGGTGACGCGACTGGTCGGGATCAAGACCATCGTGCATCGCGAGACAACCTTTCCGATGTCACACGCGGGAAAGCTCGTGCAGAAGGCGTTGGCCTTCATCGACCGTAACGCCACGCGCAAGATCGGCGTACCGGACGTGATTGCCTATCTCAAGGTGTCGCGTTCGTTGGCGGAACTTCGTTTCCGCGAACTCCAGCACGAGAGTATCTACGAGGCGATCACGCGTGTTCGACTGGAGGAGGTGAAACATCGTCTGTTGACGACATGCGACACCATCGAGACGATCTCCGTCGATTGCGGTTGGTCGAACGCGAACACGCTCAAGAACCTCTTCCGCCGCGCCTTCGGTCTGTCCATGCGCGACTACCGCAACCAACACGGCGGCTGAATGCGGGACGGCATCTTTCAGCCGCTCGCTTTTAGGCAAGGGACGGAATGCGCGGGCATGGTTAAGCCCGCGAACAGAACTACCGCCGACGCCTTTTTTCGACACTTCTGACACGCGACAAACGACATGCACATCCCTCTTTCATTCTTCATTTTTCACTGCCGCCTCGTCACTACTTCTTCTCGTCTTCCCAGAGGAAGCGGAGTAGATCGGGCAGTTTTTGGTAGTCAAAAACTTGAATGTAGTCCATACCGTACAGGCGGATGTGGCTGTCGTTGCCACCGTCCGTCAGGTCATCGCCTACGAAGAGGACTTGTTCTTTTGAGAAACCGTGTTCCTTTGCGTAGCGCATGACCGCATGGTATTTGTCATACTGCTTCGGCGTGATATCGAATGAGGTTGTCCCGCCGATGAAGACCGCGCATTCGGGGAAGGTCTTCGTCATGTCGGCAAGCATTGCACGGCGCTTTGCCTTGTCCGGATCGAACGCCAGCATTTTTTCAAGCGGGGCTTTCGTGCCGAGCAATCCAAACGTGACCATGCCGCTGGGGTGGAAGGTGAGCGCATCGCCCCAGTAGTTGGTGTAACCGTACTTTTGGCGCAGCGCGTTCGTTTTACGCAGGAAGTCATCACGATCGATCGGCACGGCGACATTTCGGACGATACGGAATTGTCCGTCGCGGACTTCGCTCTCTTCCATTCCGTAGTTGCCGAGGATTCGGATCGGGTAGTTCTGCATCTGCTTGAAGATGCGCGTACAGTTGCCGCCGCCGCACATGACCAGTTCATATCGCTGTCCGAGTCGATCCAGCACGGCACGGTTCTCTGGCGCGAGTGGGGAACGGTGCTGGGTGAGCGTTCCGTCCAGATCAAAGCAGATCAACTTCTTTTGCCGACGAAGTTCCGGTCCGCGCACGGCGAAAGTTGACGGATCAATCCGCGTCTTGCCGGTAGCCCAATCGGCGAGTTGTTGCGCTGATGGCGTGGTGGTGCAACCCACAAGCCAAGCTAGTCCCAAAATTAAGAATGCCCGAAACCAAATACGCATGGTGAAACTCCTTTCGTTCGATGAACGTACGATTCCGAATTATTTCGTGTTCTCCGGTGTCAACAGTCGCATTTTGTCACCGACTCGCTCGATGAAATCGATTCGTGCGTGAGGTAACGAGTTCTCCCCGTACTTCATCAAGGTCTGCACACGCAGGAAACGGGGATGTCCGGCAGCGAGACGCTTTGGCAGAAGGTCGAAACCGTTGTTCGGCGACTGCTTCACAGAGATCATCCGATCGAATGTGAGGTCGGCGTGGAAGATCGCCAGTGGCGGATCGCCGCGCTTCGCCGGATAGAAGGAGAAATACAGGTCTTTTCCGTCCGTCGTGATGTTCTGCGCACCAAAGCATGTTTCCATTCCGCAGTCGATCGGTTTGCGGTCGATTTCTTCCAGTGTCTCCGGACGAAATCTACCGACTAGATTTTCGCGGTGCGGCTTGCTGCCGACCTGTCCCACCGATCCCATCCCCAGATAGAGGACACCGTTCAGTATGGTCACGCCGTCGGTTCCACGTTCCAACTCCTTTTCCCGCACGAAGTTCAAATCCGCATCGAAGACCTGGATCAGTCCCTTGCATTTTCTCGCGTTATGATAGACGGAGACGGAGGTATAGATTTCTCCCTTGTAGAAGCAAAGGTCGCCCGTGTGGGAAATCACCGGAAGCCGTTTCAAAAGATTTCCCGTCCAGTCAAACTTGTAAATACAAGTCATCTGCGAGAGGTAGATCGCATCGTCAGAGACGCAGGCACCTTGAATGTGACCTCCTTTGGGATCAAAAGTTCCTACGATTAGAGGTGACGGAAATGCCGTTTCCGACGTTTTCGTCGCAACCGATTGACCGATTGCCGTTGTTGCCGCGAACAACCCCGCGCTACCTAAAAAATCACGTCTCGACCAATTCATCTTGTTCATCCTTCATTCTAATCTGACGTAAACCAGACAAAGTCATTGTAACCGATTCTAATCCTGTGTGGCAAGACAGAACTGGCACGAAGCGGGTGGGCATCGCATCATGCAGTGACATGTGCTGAGAACTTTGCGTGAGATATATTTTGGGGGGTAACTACCTCCATCTGTATTTGGAAATTTCCTGGTGTCAACATTCCCACAATTTCTATTCCGCGTGGATGGTAAATTTTTTCATCTTCGTCTTTCTTCTGTTCTCGATTTCTGCTATACTGCTTGCACTTACAGCTTGAATGAAAGGTGTTTTGAGATGGATAATTCCAGACAGACGATGAAAATGCTTCCCGGCGACGAGGTGCGTCAGATCATGTGGCGTTATTCGGATCGCTTTGATATCCAGATGGCGGTACAGGGCGCGCGGTCGGTCGCGCGTGGGCTGGTCGCGAAACTGGTCGCGGACGGACAACGGAACACGCACGAATGGACGGATGCGAAGAACGCGATGTATCAGGCGTTCGATGATTCCGGTATTACTGCGGCGGGACTGGACATGGAATACGGCGGCATCATTGACGGTCCGCGGAATTTCGCACTTGCCCTGCTTGCGTTCGAGCTGGCATGGGTGGACGGTGGTGCGGCGACGACCAGTCTGGTCAACAATCTCGCGCTTGGACCGATCGTTGAGAAGGGGACACCAGAACAGCGTGAGCGTTACATGAGGCTTTGCGCCCCGGCACAGCCGGGCGAAGACCGCAAGGTCTGGCGCGGTTCTTTCGCATTGACCGAGCCGCTTCCCTACGTGGGCGTGGAGACGGGCGTGATGTGCGGACGCATCAGCGTCGAGAAGTGGGAAGAAGGTCAGGAGCCGATGCTCAAGGTCGAGAAGCGCGGTCGTTTCATCACGAACATGGCGGTTGCCGACTTCGTGACGGCTGCGGTCGATACTGGGGATCCCCGGATCAAGACCTCCTGCATGGTGATTTTGGAAGCGACCGATCCCGGTCTGTATGATCGTGGCTCGCCTACGTTGAAGCAGGTGCACCAGCTCTCCAACACGCATGATCCGATTCTCTCGTTGACGGTTCCCGCCAGCCGTATCATCGGCGGCTACACCATCAAGGACGGCGTGATCGTGCCGAACCTGACGCACAGCGAGATTATCGAGGCTGTGTTTGCCCGTACCCGCGTGACGGTTGGCGTGATGACTGCGGCGAAGCTTCTTTCCGCCATCGAGCCGGTGATCCGTTACCAGCGCGGACGTTTCCGTGGTGCGGCTGGGGTTGACGCGGGGTCTCCTCGTTACGACCAGGGTATTCAGATGAAGGAAGACGCGGTACAGCGTTTGGCCGATGTGTGGGCGACGGGCGAGGCGGCAGCCTCTCTCGGTTTCGCTATTGCGCGCTCTTACGACGAGGCGATGCCGATCGATGAGAAGGCGAAGGAAATTCTGAACGCGCAGGGCGCGGGATCTGGGCGTGCGATGCTCAAGGCGTTGCGTCAGCCGCAATCGGATGCCATCGAGCTGCTTCAGCTGTTGCAGGCGCCGAAGGGCGAACGGAATCAGGCACGCATCGACGAGCTGCAGAACGACACACTCGTGCAGTACGTTCGGTACGGTGCGGTCAACAACATTCTCTGCCCCGCTTGCAAGTTGTGGGATACTGGCTGGGGCGCAACGATGATGCGCGAGGCCGTCAGCATGATGGGCGGTTACGGCATTACCGAGGACTGTCCGGGATTCCTCTTCAACAAGTGGGTGGATGCTCAGCTTGAGGCGACCTACGAGGGACCCGAAGTGGTGCAACGCCGCCAGATCAGCGTCTGCATGGCGTCGCCCGTCTTCCAGGAGCAAGTGCGTCTCTGGATTGTCGAGCTGCGTCGCTTGGATGCGGAGCAGCCCGGAAACGGATATGCGGCACTCGCCGCCGCGTTCGAGGCTTGGCAGTGGACGTACGAGTACACGAAGAAGACGAAGGACGACGAAGGCAAGTTGCTCGGCAACGGACAGCGTCACGGCGTCGTTTTCGCCTTGGCCGATTCCCTTGCGTGGCTCTGCGCGGTTCACTGCTTTGTTCAGGATGTCCGCGAACTCGCCGCCAAGGGTGCAGAACATCCGGTGATCGGTCCGGAAGCGGAAGGGTATGTCAACACCTTCACTGATCTCGCCCATGTGCAGATCGGTCGCGCCGCCGGTGAGACGTTGCGTATTTGCAACGAGCTGGTTTACGGGTATCACGCCGCGACAGACGAGGATGCGGTTGCGCCGTTCGCGAAGATTGTCGCGCAGGCGAACGCGGCTCTCGCGGGCTTCCGTCTGGCGAAAGACCGTGTTGCGCACGACCTGACGACCATCATGATTCCGGAAGCACTGGATTATCCCCAGGCGTAAATCGGAGTTCCGATTCATTCGGAAACGGGACGGCGAATTCGCCGTCCCGTTTTATTTTCGAGGTAATTTCCAAACTACGGAATATACGGAACTCACGGAATGGTTTTCAGGAAACTCGCGAGTGCATTCCGTGTATTCAGTGAGAGTCAATAGTAAAAACATGCTTGTTTGTCCCACGCATAGTCCGCTGTGTCCGTAATTCTAAAAGCAGAACTTCGCGTACGAACTTGGCGTGAGACATATTCGGGAGGGCAATTGCCTTGAGTGACGCCGAAACATCGGGTTGTTTTTGCGGTGACGGTGAACGAACGGTCAAGCCACTCCCGATTGCCACCAACAATCGGCAATTTCACCCCGAAAAATGGGCGGGCGCATCTGCGTAATTCACCATCGCCTTTTGAAAATGAAAACAACAGAAACAACTTACAAAACAACTTGTCTTTCGAGCGCGGGCTAACTCGTCCGCGTAGTACACGGTTCTCCATAGCTGCAAGTTACAGGCAAAGAAGAAGCCATGCGCGGACTGGTTGGTCCGCGACCTCTTTCAAATGTTGTCTTCAAGTTGTTCTGGTTGTTTCCAAAATCCTCTCGTGCGCATGAGATGGGGTTATACGGATACGCCTAAGCGTCCTGATTTTTCGACTGCAGAATGCACTGAAAATCGCGAATTTCTTGAAAAACCATTTCGTGGGGTCTGAGGTTTTGAAATTGCTTCTCTAGACTCCTAGAAGCAGATAGCCAAAAGCTAAAAGCTCAACAAAAACAGGCACATTTCGAACTTTCGTCTTGTGCCGGTAAATCGTGGGTGTTATACTACGTACGTGTATGCGCGTGACGCAAACCGGGATTCGGAAAGGTACATCGCAATGGATGATTGGGAACTGGAAGAGACAAGGCAGACGATAGACGGCGGGAACACGGGAACGGTTCTCGCGGGGCGGTATCGTATTGTGCGGCAGCTTGGTCAGGGTGGCATGGGATCGGTGTGGCTGGCGGAGGATCAACAGCTGGACAATCGGCGTGTTGCGCTCAAAATGTTGCCTTCCATTCTGATCGCAAACAAGCGCGCCTACGCCCAGTTGAAGTCGGAAGCGTTGGTCTCTCTGAAGCTTGTGCATTCGAACATTGTCGCTCTCCGAGCTTTCGAGGAGAACGAGGGGAATCCGTTTTTGGTGATGGACTATGTGCAAGGACGGACGCTTGATGACTATCTGGCTGAGAAGGGGACACTCTCGGAAGAGGAGACGGTTCGCATTCTAAAGCCTGTTGCCGACGCACTGGACTACGCGCATGGCAAGGGGGTGGCACACCGTGATGTAAAGCCCGCGAACGTGATGCTGGGAGAGGACGGAACGCCGTATGTGCTGGATTTCGGCATCGCGCGCGAAATTCAAGAAACCATGACACGGATGACAGGCAAGTCTTCCAGCGGTACGCTACTTTATATGTCGCCGGAACAATTGAAGGGCGGCAGCCCGGCGGCTCCGCAGGACATCTACAGTTTCGCCGCAATGGCGTACGAATGTCTGAAGGGAGAACCTCCGTTCTCCCGGGGACAGGTCGAATACCAAATCCTCAACGAAACTCCGCAACCATTGCCTTCCGGAATTGGAATCGCGGCATCCGTGATGGCGGGGCTTTCGAAGACGCCGGGAGATCGTCCCTCGACCTGCGCCGCAGTGTTGAACGGTGCGAAACAAAAGGGTGCAGCAGGCGATTCGCAGAAACGGGAAGAGGGAAGCACCTCTCGAGTTGCGGCGCAAGAGAAGGCGGATACTCATCCTAAAGTGGACCCTTTGCACGATCTCACTGCTAAAGTGGGAGCATTCGGCGGAGGACGCGATATCGTCTCGATTTTTCGCAAGATTTTCTCTCTCCGTCGGGGCGGTAATCCTCCTTCCTCAGAAGGGGAAGATTTTGTACCCATGCCGATGCTGGTCTCCGGATTGAGGATTGTCAGTAACGTGTTTGCCTGGGCGCTTCTGCTTGCAGGAATCGTGGCGGCTTTGGTGGTGAGTAGAGAGGACGGTGATGTGGATGACATGACGGAGGCGTGGCTGGTTGCCTCTCCCAGTTTGCTTCTCTCCGTCTTCTTCTTTAATTTGGCAGAGGGGCTGAAGTTCGGGATGAAGAGCGCTCGGGCTCTCGCTAGTGTATTCCTTTTCATCTTTGGTGGCGCCTTTCTCTATCTTTCGAACTCTTGCAAAAAGTGGTTCGCGTGGATGGATTCGCGCCGTGTGGCCAGAGGGGCAACGTTTCGGGAGAAGGCGATTCTGGTGTCCGCGATTGCTTCTCTCGTATTCGTCTATCTGATCACGAAGCACATTCTCTGATCATTGAGTCAGGTGAGTGAAGCGTGGGCATTCGGGAATAGGCGGAACAGACCGAAGGGAAATTTTTTTGGATTGTTTTCGGGAGGTGGGTAATGGGACTTTTCATGTCGGCAGCTGAAAGAAAGCGCGAGAACCGTCGTCGGAGGCGGCGTGCAATACGCGAGGTGATGAACGCGGTCGAAGATACGCGGATGAAGTGTGATGACTTGCGCAAGGCGCGTGACGCGGCGTGGGAATCTGCTCGTGCCGCCCTTCGCGAAAAGCGCGAGGCGGATTTGCAACGCCAACTCGCGGCTGTGCAGGCGAATGACGCGACGCTCGCCAAACTGAACGCGCGTCTGGCACAGCTGGAGGAGGTTTCGCGTCAATTGGACTGTTTGGATACGGACGCCTCGCTGGCGGAATCGTCCGAGTTGCTGTCGAAGTTTTCTTCCGTGTCACTGCCGGATGCGGTGGATGTTACCTATACGCCCGTTTCGTTGGAGACGATGACGGAACAACTGGCTACGGAAATCGCGGAGGGAAAGACCGAGGCTGCGCCCGCCGCAAAACCCCAGTCGCGACAGGCTGCTGCCATATCCGCTGTCAAGGTCGAGGTCAGTGAGGATCCATCTGCGTCCAAATGGGTGGCAACGAAACCCGACGAGGTGAGACTGGCGGATGTGATCGGATTGGAATCCGCAAAGGCTGTTGTGCTGGACGCACTGGTCAATCCTGTTAATCATCCCGATATTTACCAGACGTTGCGTGCCGCGCCCGGAACGGGGTTATTGTTGTACGGGCCTCCGGGAACAGGCAAGACATTGTTTGCGAAGGCGGTCGCGAACGAGATGGGGATGCCTTTCCTGGATGTGAAATGCGACAATCTGAAGAGCAAATATGTGGGGGAGAGCGAAAAGAATGTGGCGGAGCTTTTCCGCGCCGCCCGCTCGTACGGGAAATGCGTCATCTTTCTGGACGAGTGCAATGCGATCCTCTCGCGGAGGGATGACCAAAAGGTTTGTTTGGTGGAACAGTTCCTCGTGGAATTGGACGGATTCGCCTCGTCGAAAGATTCACAGTTTTTTGTCCTGATGGCAACGAATCTGCCGTGGACACTCGATCCCGCAATCACAAGAAGCGGGCGTTTGAGTGAGGCTGTCTATGTGGGATTGCCGGAACGGGCAGATCGCCAGAAGTTGCTGGAACTCTCCCTAGCGGATACGCCGTTGGCCCCCGATGTGAATCTGGAGAAGTTGGTGGAAGAGACGGATGGGTACAGCGGGGCTGACCTGTGCGCCAAGGGTGGCGTGTGCCACAAGGCGAAAATGAAGGCGGCTCGTCGTTGGGTTGCCCGGCGCGGTGTGTTGGACAAAGACGCAGATACCACGGCGTGGCAGGCGGTCGAACCGATTACTTGGCAGGATCTGGAGGATGCTTGCCGGGAAACCCCGCCGATCTCGCAGACGGCGGCTGACCTTGTGCGTCGGAATCGAGAATTCGCTTCGGGCGGAGGGTTCAAATGAGTCTTTTCCGTTCTCATCGCGAAACGGACCGTGCGCTTTCTCGACACGCTTCCCTAATATTCGGACTTCGCGTCTGCCTGATTGTTCTGTTGTCCGGAATCGGATGTTTTCTGTGGTGGCGGCTGGGACCGGAGAAACCGCAGACAGATGAGCAACGAAAGCAGATGGCGCACCGGATGGCGGAGAATGCAATCGTCAAAATCCGATCGGAGCGAGGTCAGTTGCAGAGCGTGCGGTTGGTTCATTTCGCCAACGATCCGACCGACTGTGTGACCGATGCATTTCGGGCGGTCATAGATGAGACCGGTGTGTTGACGCTGGCGGACAGACGATTCGGCGAAAAAGTGCGGTCGTTGCTGAGGATGCGCGAAGCCTCCTGTGCCTCAGCAAGCGCGGCGGTGAAATATGCGGGTCCCGGTACGGATAGTGTGTTGTGGGGTAAGGTGGAACGCTTCGAGTCGATCGGTGAAGGCGCGGCTCTAAAAGGGAAATGGATGCTGTTGCAGGTTCCGTTCGGAACTACGATCTGCGAAGGCGAATTCGTGGAAAATACGATCGATGCGGTGCCGACTTCGGCATCCACCGAAAAATCGGAAATAGGAAAATCCACGCATCGGCTCATCTGCCTCATGACGATTCTGTTGCTGCCGATCGTGACGTTGCCGTGGATTCGTCGGCTGGTTGCGAAACGGTCGAACACCGTCAACGCCTTGACACTGGGCGGTTATACGCTGGTAGATTTAATCCTCATTTTTCTCCTAACGAACATCACGTTTGCAACAACCGGATGTGTCCTCCTCTTCCTCTTTTGGGGAATCCTCGCATTCATCTACAATGCCGTTGTGATGAACTACGCTCTGCGCTTGACCGAGTGAAGCGGATGAGTTGCCGCCAATGGCGGCAATGAAAAATGACGAATGAAGAATGACGAGTGACGAGAGGGCGGCAGAGCCGCTTGCGTATTAAGCTGGTTAGGCTGGGTAAGCTTGCCGCGCGTCGTATGTCTCGTGAGATTCGATAGCGGTCGATAGGAATCGAACGCAGTCTCGGTCTCACGCGAACCTCAGCGGCGTTACGTGATGAAATGTCGATGTTAGCTCCGAACTCATAATTCAGAACTGGTTCGCACAACAGGGCGCATCTACGTTTTCCGCCACCAGTTCAGTTCTCGTTTGAAACAGAAACAACTTACAAAAACAACTTGTCTTTAGAGCGCGGGCTAACTCGCCCGCGCCGCGCATGGGAATGTTCATGG
>JAFYDR010000169.1 GCA_017544725.1 Kiritimatiellia bacterium | reverse complement strand
TCTATTTTGGTGCCAGCGTCGGTGGCGGCATCCCGATCATCCGTGTGTTGCGTGAAGGACTCTCTGGGAATGAAATCGAGACGATCCACGGAATCCTTAACGGAACGTGCAACTACATCCTGACGCGCATGGAGAACGAAGGCGCGGCATTCGATGAAGTACTGAAAGCAGCGCAGGACGCAGGATATGCCGAGGCGAATCCGAGTCTGGATATCGACGGCTTTGACACGGCTCACAAGGCAGTGATCCTCGCCTCTCTCGCGTACGGATTCCATGTGCCGTTGAACGAAGTCCAGATAGAAGGGATTCGTAACCTGGAAGGAATGGATGTCAAGTACGCCAAGGAATTCGGATACCGTATCAAGTTGCTGGCGGCGATTCGGCGGGACGGTGACGAAATCGAGATCGGAGTCCACCCCACGCTGGTGTCGATGAACCACATGCTTGCTTCCGTCAACGACGTTTTCAACGCGGCGATGGTACACGGAGACCTGAGCGGAGATACGCTGTACTACGGACGCGGGGCGGGACGCGCTCCAACCGCCAGCACGGTAATCGGCGACATCGGCGACATTGCGCGTAACCTTTCGACGGGAATGCCCCGTTACAACCGTGCGATCAACACGGTGAACTCAAGCAAGTTCCGCATCCGTAACGCGGATGAGATCAGCAGTAAATTCTATGTCCGGCTCATGGTCCGGGACCGTGCGGGATCCCTCGGAATCATGACGAACGCATTCGGGAAACACGGGGTCAGTATCCGGGCTGCGACGCAGAAGGAAACCGACGAGGAGTTCCCCGGTTATGTGCCGGTTGTTTTCCTGACGCATCGCGCCACACACGCAGCCATCACCGCCGCGCTCGCCGAAATCTCCCGTTCGGACGTGATCAACGCCGATCCGGTTTTGTTGCGTGTCCTGTAAACGACAGGGAAAAATGAAAGTTTGCAAGTTCGGTGGGTCGTCCGTTGCGGACGCGGAACAAGTCACGAAAATCGTCAACATTGTGCTTTCGGATCCGGAACGCCGCATCGTGGTCGTTTCCGCCCCCGGAAAGCGCAACAAGACGGACACCAAGGTCACGGATCTGCTGATCGCCTGCGCGGAATGCGCATTGGCGGGGACGGATTACGAGAGTGTGCTTCAAGCGATTATCGCACGGTACGCCGAAATCCAGAAAGATCTGAATCTCCCCGGCGAGATCATCGCGGAAATCGAACGCGACCTCCGTTCAAGGGTTGACGGCGACAAGACGGATCGTGGCATCTTCCTCGACAGCATGAAGGCGGCAGGAGAAGACAACAGCGCGAAGTTGGTCGCAGAGGCATTCCTTGCGCGTGGCGTACAGGCAGTGTACCTGAATCCCCGCGATGCCGGTTTGCTGATGACCAGCGATTTCGGGAACGCGCAGTTGCTCGACGAATCCTACGCCAACCTGGCTACGTCGCTGAAGCGCGAAGAACTGATCATCTTCCCCGGATTCTTCGGGTACACGAAAGAGGGGAAGGTCGCAACCTTCCCGCGTGGCGGTTCCGACATCACCGGATCAATCCTAGCTGCCGCCATCAAGGCGGATGTCTATGAGAACTTCACGGATGTCGATTCCGTCTATCCGGTTGACCCGCGCCTCGTGCCATCGGTCAAACGTGGAATCTCGGTTATGACCTATCGCGAGATGCGCGAACTGTCTTACGCAGGATTCGGCGTATTCAATGACGAGGCAGTCTTCCCAGCCGTCAAAGCGGGCATCCCGATCAACGTACGCAACACGAATCATCCGGACGCACCCGGCACCATGATTGTGCAGTCGCGGCGCGTCATCCCCGGTGGTGTAGTCGGTATCGCCAGCAGCGATGGCTTCTGTAATCTTTTCGTCGATAAGTACATGATGAACCGCGAAGTCGGATTCGGACGTCGGCTTCTCCAGATTCTGGAAGAGGAGGGCGTCGCCTACGAACACATGCCGTCAGGCATTGATAACGTTTCAGTAGTCATGCGTGAGAAGTATTTCGATCCGGTGCGTGAAGCGCGAGTTCTCAAGCACATCAAAAGCGCATTGAATCCAGACGCCCTCGTCGTGGAGCGTGGCTATTCACTGATCATGCTGGTCGGTGAAGGTCTGATCTATACGGTCGGGATGATGGCAAAGGCCGCGAAAGCGCTAGCCGACGCGGGTGTGAACATCGAGATGATCAATCAGGGTTCCTCCGAAATCAGTATCATGTTCGGTGTCCGCAATGAATTTCGCGCGAAGGCCGTCCTAGCCCTTTACCACGCCTTCTTCACTGAATAGCCACACAGGGAAATCCATCATGGCCGTGCAATTCGAAGAAACAAACCTTCCAGGCGTCATTCTCTGCAAGCCCCAGTCATTCGGTGATGACCGAGGATTCTTTGTGGAGTTCTACCACGCGCAGAAGTATTTCAACGGTGGAATCCAAGTCTCCTTCGTGCAGGACAACCGTTCCCGTTCGCTGAAGAACGTTTTACGCGGATTACACTTCCAACGCCAGCAACCGCAGGCGAAACTGGTCAGTTGTACACGCGGACGAATCTTTGACGTGGCTGTGGACATCCGTAAGGATTCACCGACTTTCCGGCAATGGTACGGATGCGAGTTAAACGAGGAAAACCACTTCCAGTTGTTCATTCCGCGAGGATTCGCGCACGGATTCTGCGTCTTAAGCGACATTGCGGAAATCTTCTACAAGTGCGACGACTTCTATCTGGGAACGGATGACTGCGGCATCGCATGGAACGACCCGGACATCGCTGTCCAGTGGCCGTTGACCGAACCGCCGATTCTTTCCGCCAAAGACCAGGCCCGTCCGTTCCTACGTGACCTGACCGACCAGCTGGGCAACTGAGGGCGCTTCGCGCCAGTTGGTTAGGCTGAATTGCTTCGCACAATGACGAATGACGAGTGACAAGAGATTTCGTCAGTCTCGCTAGTCCTGTGCGAGAGCCTAGGTCCAGGATTTGGTGCTGAATCGGTGGCGGAAATCGTCCAACATCGCGCCGGATGACTCCAGCGGTCAAGATCGACGAAATAATTTCCGCTGCAGAACTTCTTTACGAACTTGGCGTGAGCTATTTTCATGGACAATACGCTTTGACTTCTTCTAGCCCACACTTTATAAATAAGGCATCATTTGCTTTTATTGCTCATTCTTAAACCTCCTTGTATTTTCTCGACTTTTCGATAATCGAATCCAGTGCTTTATTTATCACACCAGCTATCAATCCGCAAATTCCAGCAGAAACGATTTTGGAAAAAGTCTTTCCAATAATCCCCCCCTAAAACACCGAATGATTTGCCAACGTCTTCATTTAGAAATTTGATTTTTCCGAGCTGTTTAAGCTCATCGTAGGTCTTTTTAGACTCATCATGAATCTTCTTGAAACCAGACCCTTTGAAAAACTGGCCCAGTAGAATAACATTGATTTTTTCGTTCATTGTATATTATGATCCTTCATTATGGAGAGCAAAATGGAACAAAACAAGCCTATGTCTGATGGCGACCAACAGGAACCGCAGGTCAGCAAACATAAGAATTTTATTGATACTCTGTTTGCCTTACTCTTTTGTGCTTTATTAGCATCACCAATTTTGTGGTTAATCTGGTTTGTCATTACACATTGTGAACCTGGACACGGCGGACTCCCACTCCTTATCCCCCCTCCGTAATCCCGTTGAAACATTGTCGTACGATAACCCCCTGAAGCGAGAAAGTAGTCTTTAGAAATGTCATGACCCTG
>JAFYDR010000168.1 GCA_017544725.1 Kiritimatiellia bacterium | reverse complement strand
TTCTAGGTATCACCACTGCTTTTCAGCTTACCCGGCTTAACACGCTTAACATGCTGGCGACGAAGCCGCCCCGCTTCTCAGTTGGCGGCTTCGCCGCCTATCACTCGTCATTCGTCACTCGTCACTGCCGCCTTCGGCGGCTGGCGGCTCTGCTGCCGCCCTACTGTCCAAGTACGACGAGACCTTTGCCCTTCTGGTAGTGGGTACCGGTGCGGTCAAAGAGAACGGTCAGGTCTTTTCCGTGGTAGCGGATGCCGTCCAAGCACCACCACTCCCATGATTCAGGTGCGAGCGGTTTCACAACGGCCTTCCCATCCATTTTCGGCATTACGCCGCAAAGTCCGGAAATGACGAGATCGCAGAAGGTCGAGTGGTTGTAGTCCTTCCCGCGTTCACGGTACTGGAGTTTCTTGATGCCTCGACGGTCTTGTTCGATCATGATTTTCCTCGCCTGCCATTCACCTGTAAAGGGATTGAGGTTCTCGTCAATCCACGGTACCGTTTTCCCGTCCTCTTTTACCAACTGGTGTTGCAGGGCGTACTGACGCATTAGTTTGGCGAAATCCTCACGTGAAACGGGGAGTTCCCGTGCGCCCGCTTGCAGCGTGCGGTAAAGTGCCGAGAGCGTTACGCTGGTTGCGTAGGGCCAACTGGGACCGTTCCATAGGCACTCGTGTTTCTGGTAATCGGGTTCCGCCGTGAATCCGGGCGTGTCACGGGTCGGGAACGTGAGTCCTTTCGGCGCATAGAAACCGCTCTCTTTCATCAGTGGCTTCCAAGCATCAGAGAATCCTTCGAGCGGCATTTGGAAATAAAACGGAGCGTATCCGTGCAACTCACATACGGAATCGTGCTTTCCGTTCGGAGCGATTGCCGTGAAAAAACGTTTCTCCGCGTGCCATAGTTTTTCTTTGATGGCACGTTCCAAAGCGGCGGCCTTTTCCGTGAAGCGTTTCGCCAGCGCATTGTCCTGCTGCAGTTCTGCAATCTTGGCGATGGCGGTTGCTTCCGCCCACATCATCGCGTTCACCATCGGACGCGCACCATCGGGCGAGAGCGCGAATTCAGTTCCCTCCCGATCTCCTAGGAAGTCAAAGAGTCCGCGTTCCGGTTTAAACCCGGTCTGGAAATTGCCTTTGAGCTGCCACCCCTTTTCCCATGTTTCGTAGTTACGCACGAAGGTTGGCAACAGAGAACGCGCAAGCGTCGTATCTCCCGTCACCTTGGCGAATTCGACTGCGCACCAGGCGGGAGCGCAGGCGTAGGCGCGTGGACCGTTGACCGTGCCCTCCGAAACCATAAACCGCAAGTAGTCGCGCAAGTAATCCGCACTGCGCAGCCACCGCCCCTCCTGAAAGTGGTGATTCATCGGACAGGAGATCGTGTTGCGCTTTCCAGCCCACGAAACATCCGGCAGGAACTCGGTCACCACCCATCCTTTGTCGCCCTTGCGGAGATGCTTGCGGTAAGTCCACCAGCGGAAATAGTATGTCTGCTCGATATCCTTGTCGGGACACTCGAAACGCGGAATGTTGT
>JAFYDR010000167.1 GCA_017544725.1 Kiritimatiellia bacterium | reverse complement strand
CCGGTGGCGTTGACCGTGCCGTCCGTGATCCAGATGGTCTGGATTCCATAGGTTTCATTGTTGTTGACACCGCCGCCGATGCCCGCGCCATACGTGCCGCCGGTGGCCGTGACCGAACCACCGCCGATCGTAACGCTGCCGCCGTCGCTGGAATTGCCGCAGCCGATGCCCGAAGACCCGTCGCCGCCGATGGCCGTGATGTCGCCGCCGGTGATGGTGATCGAACCGAGGGTGCCGTAATAGCCGCTGCCGATGCCGGCGCCGAATTTGCCGCCGGTGGCCGTGATCGTGCCGCCGTTGATGATGATCGTGCCTCCGGTGCCCTCGTACGTGGTGCCGATGCCCGCGGACTGTTCGCCGCCGGCGGCCGTGATCGTGCCTCCACTGATGGTGATCGTGCCGCATCCCTGATAGTAGCCGCCACCGATGCCCGCGCAACCGTCGTCGGTGGCGATTGCCGTGATCGTGCCGCCCCGGATGTCGATCGTCCCGGAAGTCCCGTCGTAGCCTCCACCGATGCCTGCGGCACCCTGGTGGCCGACGGCGGAGATGTTGCCGCCGCGTATGGTGATGGAGCCGAAGCCCGCGCGGAGCGAGCCGCCAATGCCTGCGCTCCATGTATTCGGCCAGATTACATTGAGCCGGCCGGTGCCGCCGCTTTGTCCCCAGATTGTAATGCTCTTGCCGGTCGGCACCTCGATACCCAGATAGGAGGTAAACGTCGCGCCGTCGCAGAGGATGAGATTCACGTTGCCTGTGACCTCAATGCGATTCGAGTTGCTCGTGTTGGAGGTCACGGCGTACCATCCGGTCGGCAGTGTCGTTGTGCCGCTTGCAATGACAGTACAGGACTGCGAGCCCATGTTAGCACCGTGTTCGTCCACGTAAGGCACGCTCGTTGCACCGCGCGTCGGCAGAACAAACAAGGTAACCGCCGCAAGCGCAGCGCACATCAGTCTTTTGATTGATGCTGTCATGGATTGCTTCTTCATGGTTTGCTTCTCCTATTCAAATGGGAGATTGGAAGTGGAGGCTTATGACGAGATTTTTGTGCTCGCCAAAACCCTTCTTGACTGCCACGTCCGCTTTGGGATCAAGGTGTTTTGCCATTTTGTACCTCGTTTTCCGTTCAAGGGCATAGTACCCATAAAGGAAAACAAATGTAGTTTAGCAAAAATCGCGACAAAAGTCAAACTGGGCGCGACGACAAATTGCACTGCGGGCGCATCTGCGTTTTTCACCGTCGTCTTTTGAAAATGAAAACAACAGAAACAACTTAAAGAACAACTTACCTTTAGAGCGCGGGTTAACTCGCCTGCGTCCAACAATCGCTCTTGCAAAGGCAACGGGCAATTACCTCAAATGATCGTCGCGGTTAGGGCAAGTGCCCCGTCCGCGCCTATTGCCTACCGCCTATTGCCCACTGCCTACTGCCTATTGCCAACTGCCTATTGTCTGCTGCCTTCCTCTCGCTTAACACGCTTATCCAGCTGGCGGCTGCTTTGCCGCCTGTATTTAGGTTGTTCCTGTTGTTTCCAAAATCCTCTCTCGCGCATGAGATGGGTGAATTGCGCAGATATGCCTCGCTCTGCGGAAAGTTCGGAAAATGAATTGACTTGCTTGGGAAAATCGGGTATTTTGAACTTTTCCAAAGAGGTTTGTAATCTTTTAACAACAAAAAAGGAGTATGAGGATGATTGTTCCGCTTACAACGAAGCCAGCGATAGAACCTGAATTAATGGCGAATTACGTTGAGAAGATCAATGCTTCCGGCAAAATAGACCCTTCGCTCTATGCTCAGTACAATGTAAAACGTGGACTCCGTAATGCGGACGGGTCAGGTGTGCTGGTCGGTTTGACCTGTGTCGGTAGCGTACACGGATATGTTATGTCCGAAAGCGAGAAGGTCTCCGTTCCCGGACAACTGTTTTATCGCGGCGTCAACGTGCGCGATTTGGTGAAGGGATTCCAGAAGGAGAAGCGTTTTGGGTTTGAGGAATGCGCATATCTGTTGCTACTCGGCGATCTGCCCAAGGTGGAAGAGCTGGGGCAATGGAATGCTCTGCTGGGGAAGTACCGCCGCTTGCCCGACGGATTCAAAGAAAATGCGATTATCCGTGCCCCTGGCAAGGATATCATGAACAGCATCGCGCGTGCGGTGTTGATGGCGTACACGTATGATCCCTCCCCGGACAAGCTCGATCTCGATACCACCCTGCGCCAGAGTATCGAGATGATCGCGCAGTTCCCCACGATCACGGCGTATGCGTATCAGGCGAAAGCGCATTATCACATGGGGCATTCGTTGACATTGCGGTATCCGGACCCGAAGCTCAGTACAGCTGAGAATTTCCTGCACCTGACCCGTGAGGACGGGACGTACACGCCGCTGGAAGCGGAGTTGTTGGACCTCTGTTTGGTGCTTCATGCGGAACACGGCGGTGGTAACAACTCGTCCTTTACCACGCACGTGGTTACCTCCACCTTCACCGACGCATACTCGGCGATTGCCGCCGCCGTGCTGTCGCTGAAGGGGCCGCGTCATGGTGGCGCGAATCTGCGCGTGATGCGGCAGATGCGCGAGATCAAGGAACAGGTCGAACATTGGGACAGCGAAGGCGAGGTAGCCGACTACTTGCAGAAGATTTTGGACAAGAAGGCGGGCGATGGCACGGGACTCATTTACGGGTTGGGGCACGCCGTCTATACACTTTCCGATCCGCGCACGGAGGTTCTCCGTGAGCGTGCTCGTAGTCTGGCGAGGGCGAAGGGACGCGACGAGGAAATGGCACTCTACGAGACGATTGAGCGCGTCGGTCCCGAAGTCTTCAACAAGAATCGCCGCCGTCCGCGGGACTTGTGTGCGAACGTGGACTTCTATTCCGGATTTGTTTACGATATGCTCAACATTCCCATCGACCTGTACACGCCGATCTTCGCGATCGCACGCGTGGTGGGGTGGTGTGCACACCGCATGGAAGAACTGCTGAACGGCGGACCGATCATCCGTCCGGCCTACAAGGCGATTGTCGATCACCGTCCCTACCAGCCGACAGCAGAACGGTAGGGGAATCATATTGGAGGAAAAGAAATGGCTACGAATCTGGTTACGAACGCGACAAATCTTTTGACCAATGCGGCGGGTGGTTCATCCGCGGTGGAGGTGATGAAAAAGGAACTACAGCAGAACCAGGAGATGATTACGGGTTTCTACTCGTGGGTTGTCGAACACGGTCCTGCTTTGGCGATGAACCTGTTACTAACCATCGTAGTATTTTTGGTCGGTTGGGCGGTGATAGCTGGTCTTACCAAGGCGTTGCGCCTCGTGTTGAACAAGACGAAACTGAACGAGTTGGTGACCAACTTCCTGCTGAGTGTCGCGCACAAGGTGATGTGGTGCCTGTTGCTGATGATCGTATTGAAGCGTATCGGGATTGACATTACGCCACTGATCGCCGGATTGGGGGTGACCGGTTTCATCTTAGGATTCGCGTTCAAGGATGCGTTGGGGAATTTGGCGGCTGGTCTGATGATTGCCGTGAACCAGCCGTTCAAGGTTGGCGACTTCATCTCCTGCGGTGGCAAGGAGGGAACGGTGAAGGCGCTGAACATGACGATGACGGAACTGGCTACTGCGGACGGTAAACGCGTCATTGTTCCCAACGGTGTCGTGTGGGGTGCTCCGATCACCAACTTCAGCACGATTTCCGGGTATCGCCGCGTAGATTTGATTGCGTCGGTCAGCTACCGGAGCGATGTGGATAAGGTAAAACGGGTGCTGCGCACGACGATCACCGCAATCCCCGGCGTGGTTGCAGATCCCGCCCCCGTCATCGAGATATTGGAAATGGGACCCTCCTCCGTCAACTTCGCGGTTCGTCCCTTCTGCGCGGCTGCCGACTACTGGAGCGTCTATTTCGCCGCGAACCAGGCAATCAAAGCCGCCTTCGACTTGGAGGGAATCGAAATTCCGTTCCAGCAGATGGATGTCCATGTGAAAGAGAGCAAGGTGTAGGCGGCAGACGGCGAAGCCGCCAGTGACGAGCAATGAATGAACGTAGCGGCGACACAACGTTCGATGACAAGAGCGTTGTGGCGATGGCTTCGCCGTCTTATCGAACGACACGCGACATGGGACACGAGACATGCACCATCTCGTCACTCCTCATTCGTCACTCGTCACTGGCTGCCTTGCCGCCCTGTGTCGCCCCTACGGGGCTGCGGGAGGGGCAACATCCTCGTTGCCTATAACTTCGCCGCGACTATTTCGTGAGTTCCGTGTATTCCGTGGTTTTGAAACTACCCCTACGGATAACTTTTTTGCGTGAATCGAACTAGAAGATGCGATATGATAGAAGGGATGTTTGCACAACTTCACAGATTGTTCTCGCGGCCTTGGGTCCGATGGTTGGTTCGAGCGATGTGTACCGTTTGCGCCTTTGCGCTCGTTTGGGTACATCTCTTGCCGAGCATGTCGGAGGTTCGTTTCGGCAATGGTATCCTACCAGCCTGTAGTCCCTTCGTGGCGTTGCTTTCCCTCTGCGCAGGGACATTCGGCGGCATTCTGCTCTACGCACTTCCCGTCATGCTGGTTTCATTTTTTTCGCCGCGCTTTTTCTGTCGTTGGATTTGTCCGGCGGGGTGTTGCCAAGATGTACTTTCCAAGGTGCGTTGCCGTCTTATTCACGCCGTGCCTTTTCGTAACTTGTGGCGAATAGGTCCCGTTTTAGTCGGACTTGGAATCGCCGCTGCCTTACTTGGCTATCCGCTTTTTCTCTGTCTGGATCCGCTCGTTCTCTTCCACAACGGATGGGGGTTGGCCGGTCTGCTGATCGGAACGATTTTTGTGCCGTATCTCTGGTGCGCCAAACTCTGTCCTTTGGGAGCATTACAGGATTTCTTGTATCATTTTCCCCGCTCGCTTGTGCGATGGATTCGGCGGAGGGGGGCGTCGGAGTCTCCCGCGAGAATGGATCGCCGTGTCTTTCTCGGAGGTCTGCTCGGCGCGACCTACCGTGCTGTGTTGCCTCCGCACGAAACACGTTGTGCAATCCGTCCGCCGATGTCGGCAGCTGAATCGCGATTCCTTCGTCTCTGCGCCCGTTGCGGTGCGTGTGTGCGTGCCTGTCCGGTCAAGCTGATTCGTTACGGTGGCGTGGGGAAAGGGATTGCGGCGACACTGGCCCCCGAGGTTCATTTCGAGCTGGATTACTGCAATCCGAGTTGCGACGAGTGCGGGAAGGTTTGCCCCACCGGTGCGATTCCACATTTTGAGCGGGAAACCAAGTCAGAGAAACCGATGGGAATTGCGCGTGTGTCGGATGAAGTTTGCCGAGCGGCGAATGGTCAGGAATGCGGGACATGCGTGAATTCCTGTCCGTATGGCGCATTGGATTTGGGATGGGATGAGGTCAATATGGTCAGCCATGTGTTGATCGATTCCAAGGCGTGTGTGGGATGTGGCTGTTGTGAATTCGTCTGTCCGATCATCCCGAAGGCGATTATGGTTTATCCGCGTGGAACGATTCCCGCTTCTGGGCGGACTGAGGAGGAAAAACAATGACGGAAGAAAAATCGACTGACTCTGCGAAGAAGCCGTTGGTTCCCCGCGCGAAACAGTTTCTGACGGAAACGGTTTGGCAGGCGCATCTGGAAACGCTGCCGTGGTGGAAACGGTCGCTCTACAAACTGATCCGGTTGGGTGGATTGACCGTAATCAGTATCCGTCGGAATCGGTGTAATCTCCATGCAGCCTCGTTGACCTTTTTTTCGTTGATGGCGTTGATTCCGATTCTGGCGATGACGCTCGCGCTGGCGCGGGCGTTTGGCGGGGATGATCTTGCGAAACGGAAAATTAATCAAGCATTGGATGGTTGGATGAGCGAGATGGAAGCGGGGGCTCTTGCCGTCGAGTCATCTCAGTCTGCCAAACCGTCGGCATCTGCGTCCGGCACACCGAATGCGTCGGCAGCTCCCGCAACGCAATCTGTGGCAGCACCTGCCGACGACAAAACAACCGCAACAGTCGCAACGAAGTCGCACGTTGAGGTTACGCGCGAGTTCTCCACTCAAATGCGCACCATTGTCAACGATTTGCTCAACCAGTTGGACAAAATCAGTTTCGGTACCTTGGGTGGTATCGGTGCGGCGATGTTGCTTTGGACTGTGATCGGCACGTTAGGCAAGGTGGAGGAGACCTTTAACGAGGTCTGGCATGTGGCAAAGCCGCGTCCGATCCAGCGTAAGATGTGCGACTACCTCTTCACCATCCTGATTTTGCCGTTCTTGATGATTGCCGCCTCCACCGTGCCGGTGGCGGCAAAGGTGACGGAGATTACCTCCAAGACACTGGGGCATGCCGCGTCCGGCTTCGCGGCGTCACTGCTGCAGAGCGGTTTGTTCAAACTGGCCACGACGATTTTCTTCAGCTCGTTGTTCTTTGCGTTTCTGCTAGGATTCATGCCGAACACGAAGGTCAAGGTGAAGCCGGCAATGGTTGGCGGGATCGTGACCGCGATTCTGTTTGCAATCTGGCTTAAGCTCTGTACGATGCTGCAAATCGGCATTGGAAAGTACAGTGCGCTATACGGCGGTTTCGCAATGCTTCCGATTCTACTCGCCTGGCTATACACCAGCTGGGAGATTATTATCATCGGTGCCGAGATCGCATTTGCGCTACAGAATCGCGACACCTTCATTCACGCATCCAATGCGTTGCAGGCCAGCGTACGTTCACGCATTCTGTTGGGATTGGCACTCTGTGCGCAGTCGGCGCGTCAAGCCAGAACACAGGACGGAGGCGTCTTCTATGCCGACGAGTTTTCAAAGACGGCGAATGTTCCGTTCGATTTCGCCCGTGCGTTACTGAACGATCTGGTCGCGCAGAAGATTCTTGCGAAGGTTGAAAACGGGGAAGGGGAGTCCGACGGGTATCTGCTTTGCAAATGCGGTGGATCGTTGACTGTGGCGGAGATTATCCGCAAGTTGCTGGACAATGGCGCGGATGTGACAGCAACCGGCTTGCAGGGTCTTGATCCGGCGGTTCTTGCCTGTGGACGCAAGCTGGACGAGGCGTTAGAGCAGAGTTTCAAGACTCCTATCGCGGAACTTGGTGCCTGACAGGAGAAAGAGTATGGAAGCGCAATACGAATTACTGGATAGCGGCGGGGGGCGGAAACTAGAGCGGTTCGGGAAGGTCGTACTCTCTCGACCCTGCTCGCAAGCGGTTTGGCGTCCGCAGTTGCCGTCCTCCGTTTGGCATCAGGCGGATGCAACATTCGATCGGGAGGACGGCAACCGCTGGCACAACCGCAGCGCGTTACCCGCCCAGTGGATGATCGATGTGGACGGAATTATTTTCCAGCTCTCCGGAACAGACTTTGGGCACTTGGGCATCTTTCCGGAACAGCGTGCGCAATGGCGGTGGATCCGTTCGATTTGCGCATCTTCGAAAACACCGCCTCGTGTGTTGAACCTCTTCGCCTACTCCGGGGGATCGACATTGGCTGCGGCTCTGGGTGGTGCGGAGGTCTGCCATTTGGATGCCTCTCGCGGAATGGTACAGTGGGCGAGAGAGAACGCTGCGCGAAACGGACTGGCGGAACATCCGATCCGTTGGATCGTGGATGATGCACACAAGTTCCTCTGCCGTGAGGAAAGACGTGGGCGACGGTACGACGCGATTATTTTGGATCCCCCCACCTTCGGTAGGGGGCAGAATAACGAGATGTATAAGATCGAAAAGGATCTTCCAGAAACGTTGCGATTGTGCCGTAATCTGTTAAGCGAACATCCTCTGTTCGTTCTGCTTTCCGCGCACACTCCCGGCTATACGCCCATCGTACTGCAGCATGTGTTGGGACAGTCCGTCGAAGGACTGGGCGGAGAACTGGAAAGCGGCGAGATGTTGTTGACGGGGGCTCCTTCGGTTCTGCCTGTCCCTAGCGGCGTCTATGCCCGTATTCGCTTCGGAAAGTGTTAACCAACCGCAACGTTGTTTTGTTCGATAGCAATCGATAGCAATCGACGGCTACCGATGACACGCAATATGCGACACGCGACAAACAACACGCAACACGATTCCTTCATTCTTCATTTTTCTCTCTTCATTTTTCATTGCCGCCTCTGGCGGTCCGAAGTTATAGGCAAGCGCTCCGCCCGTGCCGTGCGCGGGAACGTTCATGGGGATAACTTGCCGGTTTCGACGACGCGGGCATCGTCGTTACGCAATCGGACGCGACGGAGCGCGTCCCTCCCATCCGTCACTGCAACCTCTGGTTGCTT
>JAFYDR010000166.1 GCA_017544725.1 Kiritimatiellia bacterium | reverse complement strand
CACCGACCAACCCGAACGCATCTCCGCCAATACGCATTTCGGATCACGCCAAGCGGTCACCACCACCCCCGTCAACTCATCGCGCGTCAAGCGGCGACAGGGGTAGTTCGCGGGCAAACAGTAGGTGTCGCCCGCCTCCATGCGGAACCATCCGCTCTGTGCCCAGAACGATTGGACGCGGGCGGGTTCCTCCTTCTGCCAAGTCAGTTCGTACCAGCGACGAACCATGCGCTCCTCCGGGAAAAGCTGGACGTATGCGTTCACTCGCCAGTCGCCGACTGTCAGCTTGGCGCATAACGTGTCATCTGAGATTGTCCGCATGGACTCGACCGTGATTCCCGAACCATCGCCCGTCGTCCACTTCTCGCCGACGAGAATATCGAACGCCTGACGCGACGAGATACTCTGCACTACCGCCTTGCCGTCGCAGACGATTTCCTGAATCGCCCCGTTCTGCGGGTTCATCCGCAATCCAAACGCCTCCGTCCCGAACAGATTCCGTGCAAACGGAACCTTTTGTCCCGCGAACGAGACACATACGCAAAATATCGCCGCCGTGATCCAAACCTTCCTTGACATATCCGTCCTCCTTTCAGGAATACCCCTTTGAACAGGGAGCAGTATAACATAAGTGTACACCTCCTGAAAATGCATTTCGATGTGTGGAGACATGGGCGGGAATGCGGACAAGAATGCCCGCGCACAGAACTGCATTACCAGCAAATGGGAATGGAAACAACTCGTACGGCGGTCGTATCGTGCGAGCCGCTATGGAGAGCCGCCGTCTCGGCGGCTTGTTGTCAGCTACGCATGACGGCGAGGTGTCAACTTGACGCAATCCGACAGACAGTTTGGCTCAAGAAGGTGCGATGGAAAAAGCAGATGCCGCCATCTAGACGTCAAACAGGTGAGATAATTTCAAAACCATTACCTCAAAAATGAATTTGTGGTGGGTTGGCACGGTATTAGCTTTTTAAGAGGTGTCAAACGACTGACGGCACTCATTCAGAAAACAGGTCCGTAATAGACCGCAATTCACCCCGCCCGTTTGACCCGTGAAAACGAACGCCGTCAGGGGACTGGGTTGCGGTCTTGTTTCCCTGAGACCTTTCATCGATTTCATGCTACCCCCAATATATAAATCCTGACGCCTTCCCGGAAACGGGAAGGCGATTTTTGTTAGGCGTGTTAAAAACTGGTTAAGTGCCCTTGCGAGGCTAAGTGCCGCTACGCGGCTAAGTGTCCCTTCGGGACTAAGTGGCGAAGCCCACTTAATTCCATCTCTCGTCTCTCATCATTCTTCTCTTTTCATTCTTCATTTTTCAGCTTCTCAGCTGGCGGCTTCCCCGTCACCGCCAGACAATTTCAAGCCGCAAAGCGGCGATTTAACTTTTTAATCTTTTAATTTTCACTAGCGGCTTCGCCACCTGTCATTCTTCATTAGCCGCGCTGGCGGCTCTAAAAACTTCTGTACTTTTTCGGGAGAATGTGGTTTGCTATTCGGCGTCCATTTGGAAAGGGGCAAGCATGGAAAAGGTGCATATAGTCGGGATCGGCGGGGTCGGAATGAGTGCATTGGCGCAGGCACTGCTGGACGCTGGCGTTACGGTTACGGGATCGGATCGGTTGCTGGATAATGGGGATGCGACCGATACGTTGGTTTGTCTGAAACAACAGGGGGTGAAGCTCTATCGTCAGGACGGCTGTGGCGTGGATGGTGAGACTTCCCGTCTGGTCATCAGTTCGGCGATCGAATCCAACAACCCGGATCTTAAGAAGGCGAATCAGTTGAAGATTCCTGTCGTTCACCGTGCCTTGGAACTCGCTCGTATCGTCTCTGGACACAAGCTCTGTACCGTGACCGGAACCTGCGGGAAAAGTACGGTGACTGCCATGCTTGGACATTTGCTTGCGGAGACGGGATTTGATCCGTTGGTCGTCAACGGCGCGGCGGTGATTGGATGGAGCGATGGTGGAACGCGCATCGGCTCCGTTCGCAGCGGAAAGGGCGAATGGGCGGTGATTGAGGCGGACGAGTCCGACAAGTCTCTGATGGTCTTTGCGCCGGATGCCGCCATCATCACAAACGCCTCTGCCGACCATTTCGGACTGGATGACACGCAGCAACTGTTCGATGATTTTCGGAACAAGATTTTGGGGTCTGTCGTGGACGGGCGTATTCTCCCCCCGCTGAAAGAAACCGATTCCTCGTTCACGGAGGCGGGCGTTCGGTTCACTGTCCCGATGCCGGGACAACACAACGTTGTCAACGCGCAGTTGGCGGTTAAGCTCGCGATTCAACTGGGAGCCGAACCGCAGAAACTCGCCGAGGCGTTGACGTCATTCCGCGGAATCGTTCGCCGGATGCAGTTGGTCGGTATCTGCAAGGGCGCGAAGGTGTACGATGACTACGCGCATAATCCCGAGAAGCTCGCTGCCGCGTGGCGCACATTGACCAAAAGCGCGGAGAACGGGATTGTCGCCGTCTGGCGTCCGCACGGGTATGGCCCGTTGAAGAAGATGATGGACGATTTGGCTGCGATGTTCCCGCGTGTCTGCCGTCCGCATGACAAGTTGTTGTTGCTACCGGTTTACGATGCGGGCGGAACGGCGGATCGGAGCGTGAACAGCGACCAGTTGGCCGAACGGTTGCAGAAAAGCGGAATGCAGGTCCAGTTGGTCAAGAGCATCGCCGAAGCGGACGAGGTGATGAACCAGGAGGCGGGTCCCGGCAAGGTGCTGGTGACATTCGGCGCGCGCGATCCGAACCTGCCGCGTCTGGCGAAGGCGCTCTGCGAGCACTACCGATAGATGGTGTGCGTAAAGGAAGAAGCGAATCTCTGCAAACATGAATGACAACCAGAAAGTCCCCCTGCGACATTTGTTTGTCAGCTTCCTGAAAATCGGCGGTATGCTCTTCGGCGGCGGATACGCGATGTTGCCGCTCTTGGAACGGGAGGTCGTCGGACGGCGCGGCTGGTGTACATTGGCGGAGATGACCGACTATTACGCGATGGCGCAGATCATTCCCGGTGTCATCGCGATCAATACCTCCATGTTGATTGGACAACGTCTGCGCGGTGCAGCCGGCACGGCTGCCGCCATGCTCGGAACCGTCTTCTTCCCCTTTCTCGCAATCCTCGCCTATGCCATCGCCTTCAACCAGATGGCGGAGTTCCCGGTTCTGCAGCACGCGATGTCCGGACTTCGTCCAGCTGCCGCCGGAATGTTGTTGGGTGTGGCCTGTAAACTCTACCGCCGCACGGGAAAGGACAGGCTGGGGCTGATCTTGCCGATTCTTGTCTTTGCGCTTGTCATCGTGAGCGGGATGAACGCGATCCATGTCATCGTCCTCGGTATCGCCGCCGGACTTGCATGGTGGGGATGGTTTCAACTGAGAAAGAGGCAGGTGAAACGGTAATGGGCATCTTCCTCAAACTCGCATGCGTCTTCTTCAAGATCGGGTTGCTGACGATCGGTGGCGGCTTGGCCATGTTGCCGATTATCCAACATGAAATGGTGAGTCGCGGATGGTTGACGAACCAGCAGTTCCTCGACATCTACGGCATTGCGGAGATGACGCCGGGACCGATCGCCGTGAACTGCGCAACATTCGTCGGATACCGGACGATCGAAGGACAGATTCCCGGCGTCTTTTGGTTCGCCGTGCTCGGTGCGGCGACCGCCACGATTTCCGTCTGTCTTCCCTCGTTCTTCTGCGTCAACGTGTTCGGGTCGTTCTGGGAAAAGCATCGCGACCATCCCGCAATGGTTCGCGTCTTCGCGATCCTCCGTCCAGTCGTGAGCGGACTGGTCGCGGCGGCAGCTGTCTCGCTTTGCCTCAACTGCCTCTGGCAAAGCGATTCCTTCCAGGCGGTTATCCAGCGCATTCCGCATCTCCCAACCCTGCTGATCTTGCTGGCCTCTTTCGGCCTGACCTTGTGGACAAAGTTCTCGCCGTTCCTGATCCTGCTGGGTGGTATCTTGCTGGGTATTGTTGTCGGCGGCTGACGGCGGCGAAGCCGCCGGCGTGTTAGGCTGGGTAAGCCGGTTAAGCGTGTTAAGCTGGGTAAGCGTGTCGCGTATCATTCGATTGCAATCGACTGCAATCGATAGCTATCGAAACATCATTCTCGCCATTCGTCACTGGCGCGAAGCGCCGCCCCATTTCAAGCGGCAAAGCGGCGATTTAACCTTTTAATCTTTTAATTTTCATTGGCGGCTTTGCCGCCTCTTCCTTCTCGACAGGAAGGGAGGGGGAGAGTACAATCAAAGGTGTACGGGATGTTCCCGGTAGAAAGGAGCTTTCGGATGAAGTATTTGCATGGTATCTTGTTGTGGATCGTAGCGGGTGTTGCAGCGGCGGAGTCCCTCGTGTCTTGGGAATCGAAGGAGCAGTTGGAGAAGTGGACACGTATGCGGGCGCACCAATGTACGGCAACATTCGACGGCACTGCGCTGCGTGTCGTCTGTTCCGGTTGGGACGGACACATCTACAGCCCTGCGTTCGAGATCCCTGCGAAGTCCTCGCAGGTGGTTACGTTTCGCGCCAAGGGAAATCGTTCGGGTGCGGGTGAGTTGTTCTGGATGACGCCCGGCAAAGGAGCGGTGCAGCGGCAGAGTTGTCGGTTTGAGTGGATCGGTGATGGACAGTGGCACGAGTATCGCGTGCGTCCGTTTTGGCAGGGCGAAAAGGTGATTGGCGGAATCCGCGTCGATTTCCCCGCGTCCGCCGCAGACGGTGGTACCTTTGAGATTTCGCGACTTGCCGTGGAGGAGGTGCAGCCGTTGGCGACGTTCTCATCCGACGAGTACACGGGCTTCACGTTCACGGCTAGCGGTATGGGAATCGGTACGTTGTTGTGGGTCAGCGAAGGGAAATCCGGTGTACAACGGACGGAGTTCCGTCTGCCCGGCGACAGTCTTCCTCATCGCTACTACTTGGATCTCTCGGCATACGAAGCATGGAACGGGAAAGTATCCTGTCTGGGGTTCGAGATGACAGATGGTGCCGCCACGCCAAACGATTTGAAGCCTGTGGCGGACGAACCCGACATTCCTGCGGATCTTGTGGTGCATTCCGTGCGCGTGGCGGATGCCGTCAATCGTGTCGGACAGCCAATTCCCCTTACCATTCTTCTGCGGAATCTCGGAACGATGGATGCGCGTGATGTGGTAATCACGGCACAGGTGCCGGAGGGATTTCGTGTAATGAACACGTCCGAACTGTCGAAGCCGACGACGATTGAAGGCGGTTCGATCCGTTCGTTTACCGCGATTCTCACCTCCGACAGGGATGCGCAGTCATCCGTCAAATTCATTGTCCGCGCCGCTGAAATGCGTCCGGTCGAGACCGTCTGTTCCGTGAAGGTGCAGCCAACGCTTGGACTGCCGCGTGCCGAGTACGTGCCGGAACCGAAACCGGTGAAGACCGACTACGATCTCGCCGCGCTCTATTTCCCCGGTTGGGGTAAGGTTCAAGCGTGGGAACGCATCTGGAACGTTTGTCCCGAACGCAAACCGGTGCTGGGCTGGTATGACGAGGCGAATCCGGAGGTGGTGGATTGGCAGATCAAGTGGTTGGTCGAAAACGGAATCCGTACCCTCTACGTCGATTGGTATTGGGATCGTGGGCGGCAGCACCATGATCATTGGGTGAAGGCGTTCTACCGCGCGAAATACCGTGGACTCATGAAGTGGGCGATGATGTGGGCGAACCACAATCCGCAGGGAAGCCATTCGGAGGCGGATCAGCGTGCGGTCACAAAGTTCTGGATCGAGAACTACTTCCGTACGCCTGAATACCTGCGGATCGACGGCAAGCCTGTTGTGTGGATTTGGTCGCCCGAAGGGATGGAGCGCGACTTAGGCAAGGGTGGCTGCCGCCGTTTGCTGGAAATTTCCCGCGAGATGGCGCGCGAGGCGGGATTGGGCGGAATCTATTTCTTGGCGATGAAGTGGCCGGAAGCGGATTGCTCGCCGCAAACGGTGCAGAAGTGCAAGGACATGGGATTCGACATGACGAGCATCTACCACTTCATGGATCACGGTGGACGTTCGGAGTCGCACCGTCGCTTTCCCTTCTCGCAGGTGGCGGACGCCAATCCGGAGAACTGGCGGGCATTGCACAAAACCGGCATCCTTCCGTTCCTGCCCAACCTCTCTACCGGTTGGGATGACCGTCCGTGGAACGATCACTGCGAGATTTACGGAAAGAACGTGAAGGACTTCCGTCGCATCTGTGAAGCGGCAAAGGCGTTCGCGGACGAGACTGGCATCAAGCGTTTCTGCCTGTCACCCCTCAACGAATGGGGCGAAGGCTCCTATGCGGAACCGAATGCGGAATTCGGGTTTGGGTTCTACGAGGCGGTACGCGAGACCTTCTGTCAAAAGCCGGCAGACGGCTGGCCGCTGAACTATACTCCGAAGGACGTGAAACTAGGCCCCTACGATCTCGCCGCACCGCTTCCTCCAAAGCACCTGACCGAATGGGATTGCACGGCAGGTCAACCGGAGGGTTGGAGCGTGCTGATGGGAATGGACGGTCTGGGTCGTACGGGGACTGGGCTCGCATACCGAACGACCACGCGCGACCCCGCGATCCAGTTGACCTTCGCGCAGGTCAAGGCACGTGACTATCGCGAGGTTGTCGTGCGGATGCGCGCAACGGGAACCAGCGGTGCACTTCAGTTGTTCTGGGGTGGAAAGGCGTACAAAATGTGCGAGGCCGCATCCCTGAACCTGCCGATCCATGCGGACGGACAGTGGCACGACTACGTCTTTCCCGTGGCGGGACAGCGCATGTGGCGTGGAAGAATCGGTGTACTCCGCATCGACCCGGGTACCGCCATCGGTGCCGAGGTGGAGTTCGCCCGCGTCATGCTCAGAAAGTAATTTCACGGCGGCGTCAGCCGCCTTGCTTCTCAGCTGGTGCGAAGCACCTCACTGGCGCGAAGCACCGCCCCATTTCAAGCCGCGTAGCGGCGATTTAACCTTTTAATCTTTTAATTTTCACTAGCGGCGTTAGCCGCCTTGCGGCTTCGTCGCACCGCCGACGAAGAGGCGACCGACGGCTGGGAAGAGACGGATGTCGCCGTGTGCAATCAACGGCTGGAGCAGCGCACGGAATTCGTCTTCCGTCTTTTCAAAGGTGGTTGCGAGTGAGGAGAGCGAGACGGGGTGTCGTTCCACCAATCCTATCAACGCCTCTTGCGTGAATTTTATCCGTACGTTCTGGGGTTCTTTTCCTCCAATGTGCGCGTGCGGTCCGAACAATGGTAACAACGCCTCAAGCCGTTCGGGCGGGCAGGGGATGATGGACGAGTCGGCTGGAGGACGCACCGCCGTATTGAGCGTCACGCTGTCGGGAGCGAAACTCGCCACGAGTGCGGCAATCTTCGTAGCTTGATCGTCGCGGTCATTTGCACCGGGAATGAGAAAGACCTCGACATCAAGCCGTCCCGTAAAGGCTTCGCGGAAGGCGCGATAGCCATCGATGATGGCTTGGAACCGAAGCGAGGGGTGGGGGCGGTTCACCGTCTCGAAACTTGCCTGATCCCACGCATGGAGCGAGACCTTGACGACATCAGCCACGAGTGCGTCACGACGGACTTCAGGCAGAAAGAAAAGCGAACCGTTGGAGAGCAGGAGGGAACGGCAGTTCGTCTCGTTCCGCACGCGCCGTAGCAAGTCGCCGAAGCGGAGATGGAGTGTCGGCTCGCCGGAACCGGATTCCGTGATGTAATCCGCCGTGTTCCCCTGTGCGAGCCATTCGCGTAGTTCCGTCCACACCGCATCTATATCCGGTGTCTCCGTACGTGTCACCGTGGTATGCGGTGTTGGACCGAGTTGACAGAAACGGCAGCTCAGGGTACAGGTTTTGGGAACAGCGAGATCCACGCCGAGCGAACGCCCATAGCGGCGAGAGGGAACAGGACCAAACAGATATTTCATTATGCGCGGATCTCCTTTCGAAAAGCGAGAAGACCAGCATACCATATCCGACGAATACCGACAAGAACGCGCTAGCCGCTGAAGGCGGCAATGAAGAAATAAGAATGACGAATGACGAAAGAAAATGACGAATGAAGAATGATGTTTCGACAGCTATTGGAAGGAGATGAAATGAAAAAAGGAACCACCTCCCTGCGGTCTCTGGCCTTGCGACCTTCGGCCATACGCCAAACGTGACAGGTACCCGTTGATTCCGCCGCACACTTTACCCCAATCCACCGAGGAAAGGAACCCCTAAAATGAAACAACATGAATGGGGGGCGCATCTGCGTAAT
>JAFYDR010000165.1 GCA_017544725.1 Kiritimatiellia bacterium | reverse complement strand
CCGACGGCGGCAGGACGTGGGGCGATCCCGTAGTGCTGGACTTCGCATACAACAGCTTCCTCGACGGTCTCTTCACCATTAGCTGCGAGAAGGCGGTGGTGACGGACCGGGGGACGATCGTCCTCTTCTGCTGCCGCAACTCGAACCTGAGGGGCTGGGAACCGTACCTGGAGCCGGTGGCCCTGCGCTCCACGGACCAGGGAAGGACCTGGTCAGGCCCCATCCCCGTCTCGCAGGAGAAGGGCCGCATCTACGCTACGCTCCACAAGGACGGCGTCGTCTACGTGCTTGAGTTCTGCAACGGCACGGGCCGGTGGTGCGGCACCAAGCCCGAGCACCTGTACCGCCTCTACGTGAGCGAGGACGACGGCCTCTCGTTCAGGGAGCGCAGCGTCGTCGCATTTCCGTCCACTCTCAACCGCGCCTACGGGGCGCTGGAATGGATGCCGGACGGGCGCCTCGCCGCGTACTGCTACAACGTGAAGGACGAGTACAACATGGACGTCTGCTTCTCATCCGATGGCGGTCGGACGTGGGGCGGGCAGACCAAGAGCTACTGCGCCAAGCGTATCCGCAACCCGCAGATCTGCCGCCTGGGCGGCACCTATTTCCTGCACGGCCGCTCGGGGAACAACGAGCACGACAAGGGGCCGCGCAACTTCGTGCTCTACACCTCGCCCGACGGTCTCCACTGGGACGAGGGACGATTCCTGAACGTGCCGGACGAGAAGACACGGTGGGGCAGCTGTTCATTCTACTCCAACAACTGCGTGCTGGGTCGCTTTGGCGGCAGGCCGCGTGTGCTCATACAGGCGTCTGTCCCCTACTCCGAGGCGCGCGAGAACGTGGCGCACTGGTGGATCGACACGCTGGCGAACCAGTAGGCTAGACGGTTTCATACGGCGCAAGTCGGACATATGCCACTTGAAGATATGTCCGCAAAATTTCCGCTTGCGAGAAGACGGCACGATCAGATATACTATTTCACCGGTCTGGCGGAGGTTTCGCCTGAAGGCTCGTATGGCTAAGTATAAAAGTGTCCTGTAAGAGAGCTGAATAGGAATAAAAAATGAAGAAGTTGCCAATGATGATTCTGGGCGGCATCTTTGCCGCCGTGATGCCGATAATGGCTGACGAATGGACAGACCCAGGCACGGACTACACATGGACGTATCGACTCAACGGCAATGGAGTGGAGATTTACAGCGGATCTTCTTCTGCAGATACCGCTGTCTCCCCAAAACCTTTGGGGGATATGGAGATTCCTTCCCTGATCGATGATAAGTCGGTGACAAGCATAGGACCTTTTGCGTTTGCTAACTGTTATGGTTTGACTGGCGTAACGATTCCTTCTAGCGTAACGAACATTGCGTCTGATGCATTCTTTGGTTGTAGGCAAATACAATCATTTTCAGTTGCGAATGACAATCTATATTATAAGGCGGAGGCTGGTCTGCTATTGACAAAAGACGGCAATTCGCTCGTGTGTGGCATAAATGGGGATGTTGCCGTACCCGATGGTGTAATACGTATTATGCCTTTCGCTTTCGTGTGGCGCAGCGGTTTGACAAGCGTGATAATTCCCAATAGCGTGAGGAGCATTGACGCGTATTCTTTTGCGTTTTGTTCTGGTTTGAGGAATGTAACGATTTCAACTAACTTAACTAGTATCGGAGGCTACACTTTCTATGCCTGTGGCGGGTTGACAGATGTACTGCTTCCAGACAGTTTGAAAAGTATTGGATCTTTTGCATTTTCCAATTGTCGAGGTTTAACGGGTATGATTATCCCCGATAGTGTGATGGTGGTCGGTGGGAGTGTGTTTGCCAATTGTACATGTCTTACGAATGTGACGATGGGAAGCGGAATGAAAACAATTGCAGGCAATTCGTTCTCCAATTGTTGCGCTTTGACAAGTGTGACAATCCCGGATAGCGTGACGAATATCAAGAATCAAGTGTTTTGCAATTGTACGGAGTTGACAACCGCGACAATCGGTAATGGCGTACGGCATATTGAAGATAAGGCATTTTTGAACTGTTCAAACCTTGTAGAGGTTCGATTTCTCGGTGATGCTCCAGAAGTAAGTAACACAATTTATGACGGTACTCCGAATTCGTTGACGAACTTTGTCAAGAAGGGATCTATCGGATGGTCGGGTG
>JAFYDR010000164.1 GCA_017544725.1 Kiritimatiellia bacterium | reverse complement strand
CTTCTGGCCGCTGGTGCGGAGAGAAAGCGAGGAAGTTCTGCCTGACGGCGTACTTCCAGAAGGAGAACTCAAACCGTTCACGGCCTATCCGCTTTCGCAACTTCGTGAAATCTTCGCGCGAGAGGGAGAGGTATTCGTCGGGAAGGAGTTACTTGTCAAAACAACCTTCGGCGAGTATAAAGTCCACGCGAACCTATTCAACGCCACATGCTACAACGAATACATTCAGGGGATAGTCGATTCGATTTCGCGGCGGTTCATGCGTATTGCGGGGAAACAGACGCGCGCAATGCCCGCCTTGCAGATACACCTGTCGCAGATCGCTGCGGCGGTTGACCGGTTCATCCGGGAACGGTTGTTCGGCGAACCGTTTGATCCGTTTTGCGGCTATGACTGGAAGATCCTCCTCAGCCTCAATGGAAAAGTTACAGAGCATATCATCCAGCAGGTGGGCGAACTCGTCTATCGGATTGAAAACGGGACGGTGAAAACGACAGCCGAGGTCGATCAGCTTTGGTTCTCCTCCGTGAGCGACTTCGTCGTTCGGCGCGGCGCGTCACTTGCCCTGACGAAAACCATTTACACGCTCACCGGCTATCCGACACACGGCGGCGGACTAGAAAAGGACTTCATGGAGTTTCTCGATCGTGACGGCGGAGTGGAACGCTTCGTCAAGGTCAACGAGTCCAAACACACCTTCGCAAGAATCGCTTATCTTCGGACGGATGGACTCATGGGCGAGTACATTCCCGATTTCCTGGTGGTGACGGCGAACCATGTTTGGCTGGTGGAGACCAAGGCTGAAAAGGATAAACAAGACGGTAACGTGCAGGCGAAACGGAACGCGGCTGTGCAATGGTGCAAAGGAATCAATGCCTTGGAAGCGGAAGGCCGCATGAACCGGCTATGGAGTTATCTGCTCCTGACGGATAAGGATTTCTACGCCTACCGAGACGGGAATGGCACATTCGCCGATATTTGCGGATTTGGGGAAGTCACGGAGTCAGGGTTGAAGGGAGAATTTTCGTTCTGATCCGAAGGCCATCACCGCAACATCTTTCCCATAACTTCGCTGTGCGAAGCCGCTAGACGCGGCAATGAAAAATGACGAATGACGAATGAAGTGCCGACTTGCGGCGGAACGGACTGGCGAGACTGGTCCCCCGCCTCTCAGCATCCCTCCGTCCCCATCGTCCCCGCTTCTCAGCTTGCACGAAGCACCCTCGCTGGGCGGCATCATCCACCATACGGCAAGCCCCGAAGGAGCGAAGGTACACAGACGGGGACAAGCGTAGCGTAGCCCCCGGAATTAAGCAACGGTATATTAGCCCTGAAAGGGCGACAGAAGGCGGTATAGCATGACAGGCTACGTAGAATATTCTGCCGTCCCTTCAGGGCTAAACGGTCACGACAAGCGTGTCGCGTTCGATAGCAATCGATGGCACTCGACAGCTACCGATGACATGCGGCAAACGACACGCGACACGCAGCCCTTCATTCGTCACTCGTCATTCGTCACTGCCGCCTTAGGCGGCTTGCTTCCCCGTTTTTCAGCTGGCAGCTTAACCCAGCCCCTTACTTGACGCGCCAAACGGCTGTTCCCCACACGGGGAGGGTGAGCCGAATGGCATCACGTCTCCCGATGCCGAGGAATCCGCCCGCACGATCAGGTTTCGGTGCGCCGAAGAGTGGTTCGAGCGTGAGGTTCGCGAGATTGGGAACGGCGAGTTCTGTCTGGACGGGCAGTTCGAGTGTGTTGGCGCAGATGAGGTAGCGGCCGGAGGCGTCGTCGCCGCAAAGCAATGCGCGAACATTGCCGTCTTCGGAAAGAAGACGCATTTCAATTCCCGACATAAGCGCCCCTTGAAAAACCTTGATTTCTTCAATTAGCTTCTTCACTTCATGCGCGGTGGGGGGATTCCATCCCATGCCCTGCTTCTGACCGCCGTTCCAGTCGCCTGTCTGTTTCCAGCAGTAAAAGCCGATGCCGTTCGCGCCATGAATACAAGCGAGATACGCTTCGACACGCACCCATGCTGGTGTCTCGGTGAACTGTTGTTTGCTTTGCCCGAAGGCTTGCGGCACGATGAACGGACGGCGGTGCAACGGTGCGTACTCACGGCGCAATGCCTCCACGCGGTCGGCGAACTGCGTTGCGCTGCCGACACCGCCGTAGTAACGCACGTAGATGTCGTTGCCGCCGATGTCGCCCGCCATGACGGCGGGGAGGTTACCGAGATTGAAAGCGGGATATCCCTTCTTGTCGGCGCGGGCGTAACACGCGGTGCCGCGCTTCAAGGCACGATGGAAGTTGCCGCCAGCTTCGTCAGAGAAGTACCACATCCGCACGAGTTGATCAGGATCGTCCGAGAGGAGCGCGATTTCGTGCTGAATCCGCTCATCGGTCTCGAAAGCGTATTTTCCCTCCTCGCCCGGATGACGAAAGAGTATCTCGTTCCAGATACCGAATCCCTCTAGACAGAGTACCACGCCGCGAATCGCCTCGCGGTTGACCTTGTTCGTCGCGACGAGCGCGTCAATCGCCGCCTCGCGTTCGGCACCAGCGAGTTTTTTGTCAATGAATTCTCCGAGAATTCCGCGATCGAGCGAGAGGTGGTTTCGCCAATCCCAGTCCCAAATCTGCATCCAGTTGAAGCCCATGTCGAGTGCTCGTAGCCCGGTGTCGTCGATCGGCTCGTTCCAGTTGAATGTGTGGCAGTGGTAAACGCCGAGCGGGAAGTAGGGTTCACCCTCGTTGAGCAGAAAGCCGTCCTGATCGGCCATGAGCTGCCCCTTTTCGGGCGCGACGATTCGGAACGCGCCCGATGCCGCATAGCGCGTTCCGTCGGGAAGCGTCGCTTCCGCCTCAAGACGGTAGTCACCGGCAGGTGCTTCGCGTGGTACGGGTAACCACGCCTCCGCTGCGCTGGCTCCGGTCACGAAAACTCCCTCTGTTTTCGCAACCACGGATTTGCCTTTTGCGTTCTTTGCCGCAATACGCCACGTGCCACTTCCGGCATCGAAATCGCGTCGGGCAAAGCGCACGCCGATGGCAACCTCAGCCCGGCGCCGTCTCGTCGAGACTTGTCCGCGATAGGCAGGATGAATGACTTCGAAGAACTCTGGTAACGTGACAGTGCGCTCGTAGAGTGTCCAAGCGCGTCCACCACCCCACTCGAAGACCTCGGTCTTAGAGGCGATCTCACCGTTTAAGTCCAAAGGCGGAACCGTAAGCTCAAGCGCGAACGTCTCACCGATCTTCGTGTGCTCTTTTGCCCGTGCGAGGTACGTCCGCGTACGACCGCCCTTGCGCGTTTCTCGCAGGTCGAGGCGTAGTGCCAGGTTGAGGTTGGTGGATGCGAAGTTCACGTTCTTCACGCGAAGCGTAACCTTTCCACCACCGAGAGCTGGAAACGGGACCTTGCCCCGCCAGGACTCCAGTTCCTCGAATTCCTGCGAGAACGAGACGAGGCGGAATCCGCCCTTCTCCAATGCGAGTTGGCGTTTCACATCCTCGCGCAGCTCCGGCGTGTCCGCGACTTCGTGCGTCGAGACGATGAGCAGGCCTTTGCCGACACGCAACAACATGGTGTAGCCTTTCTGAACCGTCTCCCATCGTTTTTCCGCTTCACCCGAAAGCGAGAGACGACCGTTACCCGCGCAGAGCGTTGGCGAGATACGGTGTGGCCAATCGAAGAGCGGCGTGTCGCCCGGTTCCACGTTCCTGTCATAGTTGTTCGCAGCGCCCTTCTGTGGTCGGAACGTTGGCAACGCATTCTCCCCGCAGAACGTTGCCGCACCGGCGTAGTCCTCCTTGTTCTCAACAAGACGAACCACGAGTACACCACCTCCCTCAAGGAATGCGCGAGATGACTCTCCCTCCCCAGCGGGAAGGCGTTTCGTCCAGCGAATCTCCGCTTGTCCGATTAGGGCAAATGACAACAGCACACCCACGATGCCAACTCTGAACCACATGGTAACCTCCTTTGTAGAAAACAATGCCAACGAGAATGAAGCGAGTCTAACATCTCCCCCCGACCCGGTCAAGCTAGGGTTCACACTTGGCGGCGAAGGGTCGCATCTGCGTAATTCACCCATCTCATACGCACGAGAGGATTTTGGAAACAACAGAAACAACCTGAATACAACAACTGAAAGAGGTACGCGGACCAACCGGTCCGCGCATCGCCACTCCTTTACCTTATACCGCGACAATCATCTGGTATTATTGCCCCGTTGCCTTTATGGGATCGACTATTGAGGCGCGGGCGAGTTGGTCCGCGCTCTAAAGACAAGTTGTTTTTGTAAGTTGTTTCTGTTGTTTTCAACAATAGCTGAACTGGCGGCGAAAAACGCAGATGCCAATGAAGAATGAAGAAATAAAAATGAAGAATGAAGGCGACGATACCGTCAGCTGAGAGGCTGAGAAGCTGAAAAGCGGGGAAGCGAGAGCCGACAGTGATGAGTACGCGCGGGCAAGCCCGTGCGTGGAACGCCTTTTTTGTAACAGTTTAGCGGTTATTTCCATCCATCGGGAATGTTCATGTTCGGATAGTTCTTATATCGCTCACGCATGGCCTTCATGTAGTTCATGTAGCGGTTTTTGCACTTCGCGAGCATCGCGGTTACACGCTTTGCGTAAACGGGACAGCAATTGCTCTCGATGGCACCTACTTCAAGGAAGGACTTATAGGGCGAAAAACCTGTACAAAAACGAAGCCTTCCGACTTCACCGGTCAAGTCCAGTGCCTTCTGAGTCATTTTCTCGGACTCCTTGACAAGGAAGTTATCGACTTGATCGAGGAATTTTGAGACAGCCTTGAAGAACTCTTCCACCAGTCTTCGGTCGGTTGGAAGAAGCTTGAGCGCGTACTCCTCGTAGAAGTTGTGGTCCTCCGCCAGCGAATTGAGCGTGTCGGCGGATTCCGTCTTAATGATTCCAGTGTACTGCAGATAGAGCTCGAGCGCCTCTTTGTTCATCACCTTGAGATACCGGTCCACGATCCGCGCCCGTCCATCCAGCTTGGGGCTGGGAGTACAGTCGTCATCCGCGAACTTGCCCAGCTTGGATACCATCAGCAATTCGGTTCCCGTCACATCGAGCCCCTTGCCGCGCAGGGTCATCACATCCATGTTGTGCATGAAGCTCTCGTAAGCTTTGTCGAGTTCGCGGAACATCTCCGTGGTCTTCAGGTCTTCGAGGCGCGACTGGACACTACTCCATCTTGCGCGACGCTCGATCATTTGGAATCCGATGATGTCGGTCACCAGAATCCGCAACTTAGTGCGCGACTTCCGCTCGAACGCCTGAAGCATTACCTTAAAGGCATTCAGGCGTTCGTAGCCGCGTTGGATGTGCGGCGGATCATCGGGTTTGGCTAGATAACCGATGTTGTCGGCGACGAGCTGCATTGCCAACGTGTTTTGCAGTTCCTTAACCAGCTCAATCCTGTCCATCATTAACAGGGCACCCATTTCCGTGCAGGCATTGAGCTTTGCGGTCAGGTTGCTTAGGTTTTTGTTGAGCTTGTCCATCTCCTCAGCGGCGGCCTCCTGGCCGGAAAGGGAGACACGGTTTCCCCAGCGTTCCTTATCCGACGCCTTGATCTCCTCCTCCGACATGGCTCCGAACGGCTTGGACAGAACGAGGATCGGCATGAGTACGGCAGCTGCAAATAAAATCTTTTTCATCGCATTCTCCTTTCTTGTT
>JAFYDR010000163.1 GCA_017544725.1 Kiritimatiellia bacterium | reverse complement strand
TCACTTCGGGGCGAAGCCCCACTTCGAGTCAGAGGCGCACTTAGGGCGAACCTCACTTAATTCTATCTCTCGTCACTCTTCACTCGTCACTACTTCGCAACGCGAAGTTATGCGTGTCATCGGTAGCTGTCGATTGTCATCGATTGCTATCGAACACGGCACGTTTGTCGTGACCATTTAGCCCTGAAGGGCGTCACCTATACAGACGGGGGTGAGCGAAGCGTGACCTCGGGGATGTTACTCCTCCCGTGGACGGCAAAGCCGCAATGAAGAATGAAAAGGTAAAATGCTACAGTTCTTCATTCGTCATTTTTCATTCTTCATTCCGAACGAAGTGAGGCAACGAGGACGTTGCCCCTCCCCAATGCCATGTAGCGGCAACACAATCGAACTACCTAACCACCCAACTACCGAACCGCTCACTGCGCAGACTAAAACCTAACAGCTGAAAGCTAAAAGCTACTGCCTCATTTACAGAAAATTCGAATTGTATTTTTGCGCACTGTAAAACCGCTGGTTTTTTGCTATACTATCCCCCATGAATTCTTTTTCAAAGCGAGTTGTCTGTTTTTTCGGCGTTATTTTCTTGGGGAGTCAATGGTGCGCGGCGCGAGTTGACTTGTCATGGAGTGAAGAGTTTTCCCTTCCTCCGATTCGTGACAATGTTCCGAATCCGGGCGTGGCGCGTCCCTTTGCCGGAGAGAGTTGTGGTTGGGTGTTGCTGGCGGGTGGCGCGAACTTTCCCGATCTCCCGCTTGCGGAGGGTGGCACGAAACAGTACCATTCCGAGATTTACGGATTGGACTTGTCCGTGTCCAATCCTGTCTGGCGTTTGGTCGGCAGCTTGCCGGAACCCATGGCTGAAGGCGCATCCGTCACCACGCCGTACGGAATCGTTTGCGTGGGCGGTCAGGTCGGTGCGACGCTTTCAGATCGTGCGTTCCTGATGAACTGGGATGCCGCCACCTCCTCCGTCCGCTACGGGGAGTTGCCGCCGATTCCCGAACCGTTGCGGATGCCCGCACTGACCGTGCGCGACACGTGCGTGTACCTCGCGGGCGGTACGCGCAACGACGGTTCCGTCTCGCCCCGCGTGTGGCGGTTGGACCTCGCCGCAACCAAGCCGCAGTGGAGTCCGTTGCCGGATCTGCCCGAAGGAACGGGACAGCCTGTTGCGGTGGTGCAGAATCTGCATGGACAACGAACCGCGCTTTTCGTTTTTGGCGGGATGCGAGGCGGTGAGAAACAATTTGCGCAGACGGGTGGCTGGCGTTTGACATTGGCACCTGAACCGGAAAACGGGTGGCGGACGGTTCCGCCGATCGCGGTACGGGAAAATCCCGATGCGACGAACCGAACCATGATCGGCGCATCGGCCTTGGCAGTCGGTGATCAGCACATTCTCATCTTCGGTGGATCCGATCGCCAGGTGTGGAACAATCAGGTAGAACAGAATGCGACGCTGAAAGGGGATGAGCTGAAACGTTTTCGCGACGGGTACTTCCGCCAGCCGAACGAGGCGTTTCGTTTCGGGACGGCGATTCTGGTTTACCACACGGTAACGGAACGTTGGTTCGAATTGGGGAAGCAACCCTTCGCTGGGCGTTGCGGTGCCGCCGTCCTTCGACTTGCCGATGGACGTGTATTCCTTGGAAACGGCGAGGTCGGTCCCGGAATCCGGACACCGCGCTGTTCCATCGGGACGTTCCAGCACGCGACTCGTTTCCATCCAGTCAACGCGGTGATTATCTTCCTCTATTTCGCGGGGATGGCGTTGTTGGGATTTTACTTCATGCGCCGCAACAAGAACTCGGATGACTACTTCCGGGGTGGCGGCAGGTTGCCGTGGTGGGCTGTATCGATCAGCCTGTACGCGACGATGTTCAGCTCGATCACCTTCCTCTCGATTCCCGCCATGAGCTACCTTTCGGACTGCCGGTATCTTCTCATATCCGTCGGTATCGTGGTACTGGCACCGATCGTCACACACTTCTATCTGCCGTTCTTCCGAAAACTGAATCTGACGAGTGCATACGAGTATCTGGAAGTCCGCTTCAATCTGGCATGCCGTCTTTTCGCGAGTGCCGCGTTCACGCTCTTCATGATCGCGCGAACGGCGATCGTCACCTATCTTCCCGCAATTGCGATCTCCGCTATTATCCATGTTGACGTGAACCTTGCGATTATCGTCGTTACGGTGATCACCATCCTCTATTGTACCATCGGCGGAATCGAGGCGGTGATTTGGAGCGACTTCATCCAGAGCCTGATTCTCTTCCTCGGTACCGCCACGATCTTCATCTGGCTGGTGACGGGAACGGACGGTGGTTTCGCCGGTTTCATTTCCATTGGGAATGCGGCGCACAAGTTCCGTGTCATTGAACTCGTCTTCGACTGGTCGAAGCCCGTCTTCTGGGTGGTGTTGGTCGGAGGGCTGGTGGCGAACCTCGCCTCTTACACGAGTGACCAGTGCGTGGTACAGCGGTACATGACGACCGTCGATGAGGCGGGGGCTCGGCGCAGCATCCTCTTCAACGGCATCCTCTCCTTCTGCAACTGCATCGTTTTCTTCACGCTTGGCGTTGCGCTTTACACCTTCTACTTCTCCCACCCAGATCTGTTGGACGTGACGATGCCGAAGAACGATTCCATCTTCCCGCTCTTTATCGGGAACGATTTGCCAGTCGGACTTTCCGGTGTTGTATTGGCAGCAGTGGCTGCCGCCACCATGTCCACGCTCTCTTCCAACCTGAATTCCTCCGCCACGGCAGTGACGACAGACTTCTTCGCCCGGCTTGTTCCGAGAGTCACGGAACGGGGCAAAATGCTTTGCGGGCGTTGGGTCACCGTATTGACCGGTCTGCTTGGTGGCGGCTTCGCGCTGGTGTTGGCCAATCAGGACATCTACTCCATCTACGATCAATTCCAGCGTTTTCTCGGAATCCTCACGGGTGGGCTCGGATGCCTCTTCTTCATGGGAATCTTCCTGAAGCGTGTGAACGGCGCCGGGGCGATCGCGGGACTGATTGCCAATTACGCAGTCTGCATCTGTCTGGATCAGTTTTCGTTTGCGGGGAAACCGCATATCCTGTTGTTCGGCGCCCTGGGGATGATTGCCTGCCTCGTGGTCGCGGGAGTTGTGAGCTTTTTCGTTAATCAAGGAGCAAAGAAATGATGAGTCTGTCATTAGAGGGAAAAGAGTTTCAAAACATGAACGGTGCTTACGCCGCGATGTTCACGCCGTTTACGGCGGACAATCGCGTGAATCCGGAAATGATCGAACGGATTATTGAGTTCGGACTCGCGAACGGATTGCGTGGATTCTACCTGACGGGTTCCACGGGCGAGGGTTTCCTGCTTAGCGAGGCGGAACGCAAACTCGTGATGGAGACAGCCGTGCGCGCGAACAAAGGGCGGGGGAAGTTGATTGCGCATGTCGGGTGTCTTGCCACGGACGATGCCGTGACGCTTGCCCGCTATGCCGCCGAGATCGGAATCGACTGGGTGTCATCGGTAGCCCCCGTCTATTTCGGTCAGTCGTTCGAAGCCGCATTCCGTCACTATCAGCGTATCTCCGAAGCGACGGATCTACCGTTCATGGTTTATTCCATCGGACAGGCGCTCGTGCCGGAACGTGATGTCCGTTTCTTCGATCTCAAGAATGTAAAGGGAATCAAATATACCGGGCGCGACTACTACGCCGCGCAGTGCCTGAAACGGAAGCTGGGCAAAGAAGCGATCTTCTTTGCGGGATGTGACGAGCAACTGCTCTGCGGACTCGCCCTTGGAAACGTATTCTCCGGAGGCATCGGCACTACTTACAACATCATCCCGAAACACTTCGCCCAAATTTGCGCTTTGGCGGAGAAGGACGATTTCGCGGCGGCAGCCCGTTACCAAGACGAAGCGAACCGCGTGGTCGAGCTGATGATCGAAGACGAGAACTGGTCCACCCGCAAGGCGATGATGCGGTACATCGGACTCGACTGCGGTGCCTACCGCTATCCCTACGCGCCGCTAACAGAAGAGCAGTACCAAGCATTTGCGGCCCGCTTCGCCGCCCTCGGCATCGTGGAGCGTGACTACGCCACCCGTTGAAAGTAGGGTAATAGGTAGCAGATTGATCATTCTGCCGCCCCTTCAGGGCTTGGCGGATACTGGTCGTACCGCCGGGGGTTGCGCTTCGCTCACCCCCGTCTGTACAGTTATCACCTTCAGGGCTAAACGGTCACGGCAAGCGTGCCCGTTCGATAGCAATCGATGGCAATCGACAGTTACCGATGACACGCATAACTTCGCGTTACGAAGTAGTGACGAGTGAAGAGTGACGAGAGATTAGTATGTAAGGTGCTGATTGTTATCGGATTGCACACGATATCATAGAAGTGACGAAAGGAAGATGTGATGGACTGAAATATCAATGTGCGGTTTTGTGGAACGATTCTCGGATGCCGAAAATTGGTATGGCGACTTAATCAACTGGGACGAGTTTGTCATCTGCAATATATCAAGCCATCTGGCATAGCTCAAACATCCTCTGAAAGATGTCGCGGACATCGCACGAGAAGGAGAGAAATAAAAAGTACGCATTTTGCCGAAAGTGTGATAACATGGGAATTGGAAAGAGGTAGAGTTATGGAATCGGATGAGAAACAGAATGTCTCGTTGAGATGTTATTCCCTTGGCGAGGCCGTAGCCGCAGAGAAGGTGCGGACATGGCTTGGGCAGGTCTCAGCCGTCGAGCATCCCTCGCCTTTCGTGCTGAATGTCGCCGGGTCTCGCAAAAGCAGGTCGGGTGGCATCCAGAAGTGTACTCGTTGCTTCCTCGCGGAGGTGCTGGCGGGAATGATACAGGAGAAATGACACACAATTACACATTCGTGGAGTAACACATGGACTACATCGACTTCATCGACGCACCGGCCGTCCGCGAGCATCTGCGGAGGCTTCTGCCGTTGCCGCCCGCGCAGCAGTGCATCCTCATCGCCCAGAGCGATATTAAGCCGCTGGAGGAAAAGCTTGCGGCACTGCGCGAAATCCGCGACGCCACGCCGCAGGAGGACTTCTCGCGCGGTTGCTGGACGTTCCGGTGCGACGACCCGTTCCCCGTCATCCTCGACCGTTACATCAGGACGCGCGAGGAGCGCCTTGAGCAGTTCCGCAAGGCGGAACTAGGCATCATCTACATGGTGGAGGACGCCGACGGATGGTGCGGCGCGCCATTTTCGACCTTCGACGCGGCGCTCGCCTCGTCCCACAAAATGAGCTGGAACGACGGCCCGCCTTCCATTCTCCGCCGCCCAATTGACGACCCCGGCGGCGAAATACTCGACGCGACTATCTCGCGCGACCGGGAGATAGCCGAAATCAACGCCAAGAGATATCGCGACATCGAGTGGTCACGCAACTTGGGAGGGGAACTGCAAAACGGCTACGCGCACGTTCCACATCCCTTCAAGCGTGGCGACATCGTTCGGCAGTTCGGCGACACCTACTGCGTCCTGGCCGACAACGCCGAGGATGCCGACGGCCGTGTCCCGCAGGGCACCGACTGGAGCAGCATGCGGCTTCAAGGAGTCACCTGGGACAAACACGCCGGGACGTTCGCGCACGACCTCAATATCCTGTTCACGAAATACGGGACGGAAATCGTCGCGCCCGCCAACCTCCCAGAAGATCAGCGGATGCTCGCGGTAGTATCGCTTGTCATGCGCGGCGAATACGACTTGATTGACTTCCTGCAGTGCTTCATCTGCGGCAACCGTGAGAAGCTGGAAAAAGACGCTGTGACCCGGGGCGAACGGACGATGTCCGG
>JAFYDR010000008.1 GCA_017544725.1 Kiritimatiellia bacterium | reverse complement strand
TAAAATAAAAACAACAGAAACAACTGAAAGAACAACTTGTCTTTAGATCGCGGGCTAACTCGCCCGCGCTGCTCACGGCAGTAATATGGAGAGCCGCCGTCCCGGCGGCTATGATGTGAACGATACAGCCGCCGTCCCGGCGGCTCTCCATAGCGGCAAGTTACAGGCAAAAGAGAGGTGATGTGCGGACCGGTTGGTCCGCGCACCTCTTCAGGTATTGTCTTCAGCTTGTTCCTGTTGTTTCCAAAATCCTCTCGTGCGCATGAGAATGGTGAATTACGCCGATGCGCCCCATTGTCTCTATTTGGTAAAATCGGGTTTGTCGGTGGTGGTTGAATTTGTTATACTGGTTGGCGTTCGTATGAAAAGGGTATTGGCGTCGGTGGGGCGACGGGGGTCGCGTGAATCGACAGCCACGAAGAATCGAAAGAGGGAAAAAGTGAAGACTTCAATCATTTCCGCGCTTGGCGCAATTGCATTCACGGTGTGTGGCACGGCCGCAAACCTTCCGGACAAGATCTCTTGCGAGGGTGGCTACGGCGGCCATCTACAGGGTGTTGCCACGGATGGCGAGAGTATCTACTGGAGCTTCACGGTGAGTGTGGTGAAGACGGACTTGACTGGCAAGGTTTTGATTTCGCGTCAGGCTCCTTCTCATCAGGGCGACCTCTGCTATAAGGACGGGGTCGTGTATGTGGCCGTGAACCGTGGTCAATTCAACACCGAGAAAAAAGGCGGAAGCCAGGTCACTGCCTACGATGCGAAGACGCTCGAACCAATCAAGACGACGATGCTCCCCGAGATACCTCACGGCGCGGGCGGAATGACGTGGAAGGGGGATCACTTCTTTATCATCGGCGGTTTGCCGCTCAAGCATGAGAAGAATTACGTGTATGAATACACCTCCGATTTCACGTTCGTGAAGCGTCACGATCTCGACACAGGATTTACTTGGATGGGAATCCAAACGGCGGCACATGAGGACAACACCTTCTACTTCGGTATCTACGGGGCGAAGGGAAATCCCGTCGGCGTGCTCGCCTGTCCCGATGATCTGTTGTCGTACACGCGTTATCTCGGTGCCGGTAGCGTGGGCATCCTCAAGCTGGATGGTGCCTACTATCTGGCCGAAACCGGACGCGACAAAGAAACGAAGCGTTTCACCGGACGGCTCATCCGTCAGAACAACTATCCCGCTTCCGCCAGGCGTTTCGAGATAACCCGCACGGGGAAGGGTGAACTGCGTCTCTTCTTCGAGGGACGCGACAAGACGGGATGGAAGGATTCCGGCTATGTCTTCAACAATGACGGAAACAGCCCGATCTTTTCATGTAATGGGCTTTTCATTCCCGTGGTAAAGGCGGCAACTTGCACCGCGTTCCCTGCCGTTGGTGTCAACGGAAACCGGGAATTCTGGACGCCGGATTTGGTGCGCGGTGTTCACCGTGCGGCCTTGTGTGACGAGGTTTTCTCCCTGCATCTTCCCGGAACGCCGCAATCGCTGAAGGACGACGCGAAACTTGCCGCGGCCGTGGATGCCGTCACGCGCGAAGCCGAGCGGCTCGGCGTGAAGATCGTCGGCCGCTAGGCGGAGGCGCTTCGCGCCAGCTGGTTAAACGTGTTAAGCTGAGAGGCGAGGCAGCTGATGCCGCCAGCAGGGCGCATTGCGCCAGCTGAGAAGCGGGGAAGCTGAGAGGCTGAGAAGCAAAGGACAAAAAATGGGGGCAACGAGGACGTTGCCCCTAAAAGTTAACAGCTGAAAGCCACAAGCTAAAAGCTGCTATTGCAACGCTTGCGGTGACGGGATGGATGTGGTAGAATGCGGGGCATGAAAAACAATGTTGGAATGACGGGCCGTCGCGCATTCTTGGAGACGGCGGGTTTTGCGGGTGCGGCGTTGGCGTTTTCGGGTTGCAATTCATTTTTCAAACAGGAGCGTCAGACTGCGGCGGGAAGCTATTCCGTGGCGATTCTCGGCGACACGCATTACGATGCGGAGCCGGAGAGCGTCTATCATTCGCATTATGACGAGTCGAACCGTTGGGCGAAGATCCAGCACGCGGAGTTCCGTCGCAACGGCGAGATGTGGCGTACGCGGTGTCCCCGTCTGCTCGCCGCCAGTGCGGAGTTGGCAAAGGCAAAGGAGACACGTTTCGTCCTCCAGCTCGGCGACATCATTCAGGGCGACTGTGATGACGTGCCGACGCACAAGAAGATGCTCGACGACTGCATCAAGCTCTTGCGTGCACCGTATCCCGCCGGTCTGCCGTTCCTCTCTGTGGTCGGCAACCACGATTTCCGCGGCAAAGGTGCGCGTCCCGCCTACTTCGAGTTCGCCGAACCGTTTCTGTCAAAGGAACTCGGCAAGCCCGTGAAGTATCCTGCATTCTCGTTCCGTCAGGGTGACGATCTGTGGGTATTCTGCGACTTTGAAATGAAGACGCTCGATCCGATCTCCGACCTGATCGATGCCGATCCGAACGCGCGTTACGTCTTTCTCGTTACGCACGGTCCGTTCACACCGCATGAGGCGGGGCGTTCCTTCCGTTGGAGACTTGGTGGACGTGCGGAATGCGAAGTATCGCGTCCCCGTCTCTACGAAGTTCTGTCGCGGCGTGGCGCGATCGTCCTTTCGGGACACACGCACACGACGAACTTCTACCGTCATGAGAACGGATTCGGCGGGTTTACCGAATTTACCGCGAACTCTGTCTGGGCGAAGCCCGAACTGGCGACCGCGGAACCGATCTGCGATGTTGCGGCGAACTATGGTTCGATCGGATTCTCCAAATTCGAAGAAGGAGTGCTCGCAGACTTCAAGAAAGAGATCGCCTTCTTCAAGTCCGGCGTGAAGGAATACTTCTACAACAACGCGGCAGGGCATTACCGTCTCGACGTTGCGGATGATGCCGTGACGATGTCGTTCTACCCCGGCGACGCGCGCCAGTGCGCCCGTACCTTCCGTCTCGACACGAAACCGCGCAAGGCGAAGTGATCGGATGCATGACCGCCGCGAAATTGGCGGTTGAAGTTTTTACCGTTTTTTTGTTATAGTGAACCCCGTTACAAGGAGGCTTTGAAAATGGGAATTTCTCGTAGAGACTGGATGAAGAAACTGGGAATCGGCGGCGCCGCATTGGGCGCGGGAATGTTTACGCACGCAGATGTGGTGACGGAGACAGAGATGGTGACAGACGGCGATCCCGATTATGCGTCATTCGCACGGAACCTGTTCAAGATCGATCCGACGATGAAGGATGTTCCGTCTGCGTTCATTCGTGACGGCAAGGTGATCCAGCCCGCGCGTGAACTGCCTGTCTTCAGCGAGGTCGATGTCGCGGTCGTCGGTGGCGGTCCCGCCGGATTCGCCGCCGCAGTTGCCGCCGCGCGGACGGGCGCGAAGGTCGCCCTGATCGAACGGTACGGCAGTCTAGGTGGACTCTTCACGAACGGCATGGTGTTGATTATTCTCGGGACCTGTGTGAGAGAGAATAACGAGCTGAAACTCTACACGGCGGGAATCTGCGAGGAGTTCATGCGTCGTCTTTCAGGGATGGGCGACGATGCGATCACCAAGTACCCGAAGGGGTACGGTCAGCCGACGATTGATCCCGAGGCGGGTAAGGTGCTGATGGACGAGATGATTGCCGAAGCGGGTGTCGAAATGTTCTTCCACTCGTGGGGCGTGGATGTCATTCAGGACGGCAACAAAGTACAGGGCGTTATCTTCGAAAGCAAGCAGGGACGTCAGGCCGTGCTTGCCAAGTGCGTGGTTGATGCGACTGGCGACGGAGACATCAACTTCCTCGCCGGCGGTACCTACCAGCAAATCACTCACGCGCTCGGTTTCGTCTATCAGGTCGGCAACTCGGACCGTATCAACAGTCATGTCACTCCCGACGGCAAAGGTGCGAAAGTCTCCCTCGGTGCGGGCGAACCGATTCGTGCCTTACGTTGGAAGAACAACCTCGGTCCGCGCGGAAACGGATTGGATGTGCGCGAACTTTCCAAGACCGAAGTGATGCACCGCAAGTCTGTTTGGAACAAGACGCGACGCGACAAGGAGACGCCCGGATTCGGTAACATCTATCTCTCGCAGACCTGTTCGCAGATCGGTGTCCGCGCCACGCGTCTGCTCGGCGGCGTAACGCGCATCGACAAGAAGGGCGCGGGGGAAGGCGCTACCTTTGCCGATACCGTGGCGTATTCGGGCGATGATCACGGGTACCAGAAGGGCTTCGCCATTCCGTACGGTTCTCTCCTTCCCGCGCAGGTGGATAACCTCCTGTGCGCGGGGCGTTGTATTTCCTGCGCACCGGACTTGATTGATCGTGTTCGCCTGATCGGCCCCTGCTTTGTCACGGGACATGCGGCGGGTGTCGGTGCGGCACTTGCCGCCAAGAACGGCGTTGTTCCGCGTGCCGTTCCTCCTGCGGATATCCAGCGCGTGCTACGCGAGCAGGGTGCGTACCTCGGATAACGGAACAAGAAAGGGGAGAACGACCGTGCAGCCGCTCTTGCAAGTCGAAAATCTGAAAACCTGGTTTCCTATCAAGAAGGGCGTGTTCGCCCGTACGGTCGGATACGTCCGTGCGCTGGACGGGGTTTCCCTCACCATGCAGGCGGGGGAAACGGTCGGCGTGGTCGGCGAATCGGGTTGTGGCAAATCGACTTTGGCGCGTACGATTCTTCGGTTGGCGAAATCGCGTGAGGGACGCGTCCTTGTCGATGGGAAGGACGTCTCGCGGTTGTCGCGCAAGGAGATGCAGGAGTTCCGTCGCACGGTGCAGGTCGTCTTTCAGGATCCTCACGCTTCGCTGAATCCTCGCCACACGGTGTTGGAGTTGCTCACGGAGGCGCCTGTGGCGCACGGGTTGTTCGGAATGGAGGAACGCCGCGAACGCGCCGAGCGGTTGCTGGGCGATGTCGGGTTGCCGCCTGACATCCTCGATCGTTATCCCTTCGCGTTTTCCGGCGGGCAGCGTCAGCGGATCTGTATTGCCCGTGCGCTTGCGCTGAATCCCAAGCTGCTGATTTGCGACGAAGCGGTCAGTGCGTTGGACCTCTCCATCCGGGCACAGGTGTTGAATCTGTTGGAGGAATTGCAGGAGAAGCGCGGATTGGCCTATCTCTTCATCACGCATGACATCGGGGTGGTCGAGCATATCGCCGATCGCGTGGTCGTGATGTACCTCGGCAAGGTGGTGGAGAGCGGCGGGTGCGAAGAGGTGTTGCACTCGCCCGCGCATCCGTACACGCGACTTTTGCTCGCCGCCGTGCCTGCCATCGGCAAACCGTTGCCCGATGTGCCGCCGATGGAGGCGGGCGCAACGGCAGGAGAGGGCGGTTGTCCCTTCGCTCCACGCTGTCCGCAAGCGCAGGACATCTGTCGCCACACGGCACCTTTGCTTCGCGAGATTTCCCCTGGACATTGTGCCGCATGCCATGTTGGCGGCTGATGTCGCTACCGAATGAAGAATGAGGCGACTATGTCGCCAGTGAGGCAGGCGCTTCGCGCCAGCTGGTTAAGCGTGTTAGGCGTGTTAAGCTGGGTAAGCGTGTTAAGTCAGTTAAACGTGTTAGGCTGAGAAGCAGGGCGGCTGACGCCGCCAGTGACGAGTGACGAGAGGGTACGTGTCACCTGACATATTTCTGGAGCTACTCACGGAGCCAGGCGGTGGTGTCGGCGAGAGCGCGTGCGAAGGTGAGCGGGTGTCGCGGTGCAGTCAGGAAGGTGTGCAGGGCGCCTTCGTAGATGAGATGACAGACGGGACGATTCGCCGCTTGGAGATGGTGGACGAGTTCCGTGCCTTGATCGCACAGGATGTCGCATTCCGCGTTGATCACCAACGTATCGGGGAAGGTCGAGAGATCGGCGTAGAGCGGTGAGACACGCGGATCGTGCGGGGCGGTTCCCTGCGGCAGGTAACAATCTCTGAAGATATCCATCTCGTCTGTTGAAAGCAGAAAGCCTTCGGCGTAGTCGCGTGTGGATGGATACACCTTGTCGGTCAAATCCACGGCGGGGTAGAAAAGAATCGTGCCGCGAAGGGGACGCGGCAACTGCCCCGCACTACCCGAAGCCACGACGGCGGCGAGACCGCCGCCCGCGCTGTCACCGCACAGGTACACGGGGACATTCTCATCCTCGGCGAGAATTGCGCAGGTCACGGCGTAACTATCCTCAACCGCAGCGGGGAATGGGTTTTCCGGTGCGAGGCGGTAATCTACAGACGTGACGGTCACTTCCGCAGCCCGCACGAGTTCAATGCAGAAGTGTTCGACGGTATGGAGTCCCCCCAATGCCCAGCCGCCTCCGTGAAAACAGACCACGTGCGCATGCGAAGATGTCGACGAAGTGTAGGTGCGACAAGGAACACCGGCGATGAGGTGGTCTTTCAGGTCAATGTCGTCAGGTGGCGGTGTTGGGAGGACTCCGGCTCGGATGATGTTCAGATCGCGCGGGTCGCCCTCCTGTGCCTCGCGGATAGCGCGAATCAGAATACGGACAGTCCCTTTTGGAAAATATCGAATAAACCGGAGCGCTTCCGGCGAGAGAACGGTTTCAGGAAGGATCGGCACGGTTCAACTCCGCCAATCGATTTTCAGGGAGGGGACACCTACTACTTGATGTCCTCGTAGATGACCTTGCCAGATCCCTTCTTGATGCGTCCGATGATCACAGGTGCCTGGTTAAGGCGCTTGAGGATGTTCATCGCGGTGGCAGCCTCGTTTTTGCGCAGGATGATGACAAATCCGATTCCCATGTTGAAGACGCGATACATCTCGTCGCGATCCACCTTACCCTGGTTCTCGATTAGGTTGAAGATGGTCGGGGGAATCCAAGAGAAACGATTGATCACGGCATCGCAGGTCTTCGGCAAGACACGCGGGATGTTATCGACAAATCCGCCACCCGTGATGTGCGCCATGCCGCGAATCGGCACCTTGCGGTCCATCAGTGCCTTGACAGGCTTGAGGAAGCTACGGTGGACGGCGAGCAGGCTATCTGCCACCGTCATGCGCGTACCGGGAATCAGATCCTGCGGGGTCAATCCGAGACGGTCGAAGATGACGCGGCGTGCAAGGGAGAAGCCGTTCGTCTGCAGCCCGCCGGAGGGAAGTCCAATGATCAGGTCACCCGCACGGATGGAGGAACCCGTGATCAGCTTCTTCTTTTCCACTACGCCGACGATCGTTCCGACCAGGTCGTATTCACCGATGGGATAAAGTCCCGGCATTTCGGCGGTTTCGCCACCGAGGAGCGCACATCCGTTCTCCTTACAGGCTTTGCAGATTCCCCAGACAACATCCTGAAAGACCTGTCCGTCAAACCGCGAGGCGCCGATGTAATCAAGAAAGAAAAGCGGTTTGGCACCCTGCACCAAAATGTCGTTAACGCAATGGTTTACGATATCCTGTCCCACAGTGGTGTGGCGTTTCGCCATGGAAGCCACCTTCAGCTTGGTGCCCACTCCATCGGTACTGGCCACCAGCACCATGCCCGCACCCGGAGAACGGAAGAGACCGCCAAAGCTACCGATACCACCCAATACGCCAGAGGTCTTGGTGGTGGCGACCAGTTTTTTGATGTCGGCAATTCCAGTCATTTTCGAGTCGATATCCACACCTGCCGCCGCATAAGCGGAACTCTTAGCAGGAATCGCACTGCTTGTCGCCGGGACCTGTTTGCTCG
>JAFYDR010000162.1 GCA_017544725.1 Kiritimatiellia bacterium | reverse complement strand
CGCGGGAGGTGCTGTGGTTCGCCGGAACCCCGGTAAAGCGCAGTCCGCACTCTTCTACCGGCTTTCCGAACGGAAGACCGATGACCTCCGGCGCGGGGCGGGAGAGTCTCGCGGCAGCCTCCGCCACCTCGGTTTTCGCGGCGGCAGCCCAGGATTCCTGAACGTACATGCGCTTCACGCCGGATTTCACGGCAGACGCCGGATTGTAATGATCGCCGTGAGAATGCGTCTGGAAAAGCACTTCGGGATGACACCCTTCCGGAAGTTTGTCGAACGCACAATCCGTGAAATCGATCAGCACCTTTCCATCCAGCAAGATGCTCGACTGGCGGCGCATGTGCGGGTTTTTCTCCGCCCATTCGGGTTTCCACCCCGCGGCACCGGTTCCAAGAAACCGTGCGCGAATTCCGCCAGCCACCTCTTGATTCTCCTCTGCACCTTTCGCAACGTCTCCCGAAAGAGCCGCAAACGCGGCGGTCGAGGCGAGAAAACTTCTTCTTGTGAACGTGTGTTTCATAATAGCTCGATTATAACATTTTCGAGTCGGATAGGCAACCGTTCTTGAACTCAAATTCCTCGGTTTTATTTAGTAACACCGTTTTTTATTCGAGCGGTTCCTTAACGCATTCATTGGTGCTATAATAAGGTTGCAATGTAAACTTAGGGATATTATCTTCCAAGTCTTCGTATGCAAATATCTGCGGTCCATTTTCACAATTAGGCAATGTTGTCGATATGTAACCAGGCGAAAGTCCTTCTGGAGAAATCTCAACAAATGAATCATCGGTCTTTTCAAAGAAGTCACAACCTAGTTGCCATTTTAGAAGATCATACAACGACCGTATATCTTTGGGAAAAGATTCACCCAAAAAACGATCGAGAACAAACATTTCTAATGGTTTCTGTTGCTTTTTAAATAATGCAAAAATACCTTTCACCTTTAACTTAAAATAGACACTTATGCTTAACCGAAAATTAACTCTAGGATGAGGTGTCGATCTGAAAAGTTCCAAAAGTGCAGTCCGCTTGACGCATCGTGCTTCTTGAGCTGACACCTCGTCCTTAAAACGCTCGTTTCCTGCGTAAAATGGATAATCCTTACAATGTAAAAGTGCGCGTTCAATTAATTTCAGAAACGGACTACAAACCTTTGGTTTTTCAATCTTTTCCAGCAACAAGCCCGACAACTCAATAACACAAGTCGAACGCCTAAACAACGAGAATCTGCACTTGGATTTGAAGAATGAATTTGCTCGCGCAAGAAGTCTTACACAATATGAGACGTCTTCACCCAGTATGCTTGAAACAAATTTGACGTCGTTGCGGGTCAAGACGGCCTCCAGCCGTGTTGGGAACACGACTTTTTCAACCGTTCGAAACAACTTATCAAGGCTTGCGATCCTGTTTTCAATTTTTTGGAGTTTACTAATTGCATACGAAGATTCCTCCAACTCCAATGCCGCCATCTGTTGCTTGAATTTGTCACATATAACAAGAACATCCTTTTCACAACATTTTCTTGTCCTATTAAAGACCTCATCCAAAATCGCAACCTTTTCATGATGGACATCTACTCCGAACTTCTGTGCAACAGAAGAGATAATACAATTTTTGTCACCATAAACTTCTAGTGCACGACGAATCACTATTGGCTCAAATGGCAACAAGGACATTGCCGATTTTAGTTGAGCAGAAGAGACGGAGCTATTGAATTCTTGCTGGACCTTCTTTTGATAACTACAAATGTCAAGTCCGTCCTTGACCTTGCCGAGGGCCTGCACAAGAGACTCTCGAAGCAAATATGATACGACTTCCGAAAGGTTCTCCCGAGCTAAATTCACTGCCTTAGCTATACAGCTATGGAAAGCCGTGTCACATTGCTTACAGAATTCATTTTTAATATGAACTTCCCGACCAACATCTATAACTGACTTGACAATGCCCGAATCTCGGTTATGAAAATCGTGGACTTTTCGGGAAGCTATTAATGCCGGTTCAACGAGCCTTGACGATTGCTCTTTTACATAGGCGTAAAGTGGCCTTAAGACGTGTTCCAAACAAGCCTCACGATACACGGTACTTGAAAAATATGGTTTGAGTAACTTCAAAAGGACTGCATTATTACTTGTCCAAAATTCAAAGGTAGCGTATTTATCCAAAAAAACTTTCATCGCGACTGGAACTTGGGAAAAGATCTGTTCTAGATTTTCAGCCTCTGCCTCAAGATCCTCGAAGTCTATCTGTGAAAACCGTGCAGAAGGAAACATGACTTTACCTTCTACAAATTCCAAAAAAGATCCCAATGCTTGCTTTCTTGAAACAACAACTGTTGAAATAAGATTAGATGTATTATAGAAAATCTCTGCCTCAACTTTGACTTCAAGTATCCCGTCCGGCAGTATGTACTGTGTTTTAGACATCGTATCCCCTATCGCACCGAGAAAGCAACCTTTTGCTCTCGCCGTGTTGCATTCGAAAGACTACCTCCCATTTCTTTCTGGTTGGTAAACGTATCAGTTCTCGTTCGGATTGACGCCGAGGAGAGAGAGGATGCGGTCTAGTTCATCGTTGTCGAAGAAGTCGATTTCGAGGCATCCTTTCGTGTGCTTGCCGTTCGGGAGTGTGGTACCCGAGGTGATGCGCACGGAAGTTCCGAAATGACGGTGCATTCGATCCGAGAGGTCACGCACGTAGCTTTCCGGAAGATCCGGTTTCGGCAGTTCGCGTTGGACACCGTTCTTTTCATTTCTCCGGCGGAGGATCAACGCCTCCAACGCTCGGACGGAGAGATGTTCCGTCACGCACTTGCGCCCCAGCAATGTCTGCTCGTTCACATCCTCCAGCCCGAGCAACACCTTGGCGTGTCCCATCGAAAGAAGGTTATTGAGGAGCAGTTGCTTGATTTCGTCCGCGAGGTCGAGAAGACGGAGCGAGTTGGCGACGCTGGCGCGCGACTTGCCGACACGATCAGCGATGTCTTCCTGCCGGAGTCCGAACTTCTCCTTCAGCGTCCGATACCCCTCCGCCTCTTCAATCACGTTGAGATCTTCGCGCTGGATGTTCTCGATCAAAACCATTTCAGCTGCTTGATTGTCGCTCACCTGACGCAATACAACAGGTGCCTTGGTGAGTCCCGCGAGACCTGCCGCCCGTAAACGGCGCTCGCCGTTGATCAGCTCGTACTTTCCGTCCTTGGTTTTGCGACAGATCAACGGTTCGATAATGCCGTTTACCTTGAAAGACTCGGCGAGTTCCTGTAGTCTCTCTTCATTGAAAATTTGGCGGGACTGGTAAGGAGAGCGCGTGATCTCGGCGATGGGGATGGACAAGACCGCGTTCTCGGCAGAAACCTGGGCTTGCATGGCAGGAGGCACGACTGTCGGTTGCGCGGACGGAATCACAGGCGTGGCCGTAACCGACGGTTTCGCCGTCGAAACGACTGCCGGTTTGGGCGACATCAATGCATCCAGTCCGCGGCCGAGACCCGCATGGGGACGATGCGTTCCAGCCGGTGCGCGTGGAATGGTCACCGACTTGGCTTTGTTGGTATTAGCCGACTTCGACGAGACTCCGTGCTTGGCCTTTGCTTTTTTGTCCTTGGTTTTCGTGCTCATGGATAGACTCCCGCATGGTTCAGTCCCGTGTTTTCCGGAAGACCGAACATCAGATTCATGTTTTGCAGGGCAGAACCGGCCTGTCCCTTCATCAGGTTGTCGATGTGCGCGACAATCCGCAAGCGGTTGACACGGGAATCGACACTGACCACAAGGTTGCAGTAGTTTGTTCCGCGGACGTACTGCGTACTCATGTCCGTCTGACTGGGATAGACGCGGACGAACGGACTGTCGCGATAGAACGCGCGGTAAAGTTCCAGTACCTCGGCCTCAGTCATCGGTGTACGGAGGTCTGCATAAAGCGTGGAGAGGATGCCGCGACAGACGGGGACAACCTGCGCCGTGAACGTGATCTTAATGTCCTCGCCCGCCTGTTGCGAGAGTTCGCGCTCCACTTCGCAGACATGCTGGTGTCCCGACAAACGATAGGCGTTCATGTTCTCGTAGCGTGCGGGATAGTGGAATCCCGGTTTCGGTTTTTTGCCCGCGCCGGATACGCCAGACTTGCAATCGCAGATCACGCTGTGCGGCAGGATGATCTTTTCCTTTGCGGCTGCTGCCATTCCGAGAATGCACGAACAAGCGAAACATCCAGGGTTTCCCACCAGATCGGCTTTCTGGATGTCGGCGCGATGCAATTCTGCCAAGCCATACACATTCTTGCCCAACAGCTGAGGAGAGGCATGGACGGGATCCTTGCCAATGCGCGTGGCATAGTCGGCATACGCTTCGGCAGAGGTGAACCGGAAATCTCCGCTGTAGTCAATCACCTTTGCACCCTTGGCCAAGTCGTCAGGTGCTTGGTACATTCCTACGCGGTCTGGCGTGGAATAGAACACGACATCCACCGGCTCTTGCGCGGCGGGATCGTCTGCCGCCAACACTGGCAGATCGCAGAACCCGTCCAGATGCGGATACACTTCGTTGATCTTCTGTCCAACCGCCTCTCGCGCGATAAGCGACACAAGTTTCACTTCCGGATGCCGCAACAGCAGTTCCGTAATTCCCACGCCACCGTATCCCGTAGCACCAACAACTTTGACTCGAATCATGACAACAACCTCACAATTGGCTTCCCAGTTTACATGAAAAAAGGACGGTTAGCAAGCCGAACTATTCGGGTGGAGAAGCGAGGGCCGCTTTCGGTTAGGTGGTTGGGTGGTTAGGTAGTTGGGTGGTTAGTGATGGTTGTTTTCGTCTGCATTCGATTGCTGTCGAATGCAGACGAACGGGAGGGGCACGTTTGCCGTGAGCTCGTCGCACTTGGGTCTGCAAATCCTTACTCGAAAAGGATTCGGTAGGCGAATGCCGTGCCTTCGCACTGGAGTGACAGACGGTTGCCGTCCTGCTTCCACTCGATTTTTTCGGTGTGTGGATTGTTCGTTCGCAACGGCGTACTCCGGATTGCGCTAACGCGATATCCCTTCGCTTTCAATTTTTCCAGATCTAGTTCCGCGCGGAATCCTCTGCTGTCCGGCAATGGAATCAGTTGCCATTCCTTAGCCCTTGAGAAGAGTTTCCCTTTGGGGCAACGCAGCTTGAACGCGCCATCAGTTATGACGGGACCGAAGTTGACCATTTTTCCTTGCGTGTTCAACCCCAGCAGGGCGAGTCGGGCCTGCGTGTCGTAATCATTCTGCGCGGGACGGAATTCCCCGGAGACGAACTTTCCGTCTTTCTTTTCCACATGCAAGACGCCGCCACGGACTCGTCCGTTTCCGTCGCCGATTCCGTTGATCCGCATCCGTCTTCCGTCCGTCTTCGCTGCGAACATTCCGTAGAGGATTTCGTAATCGCCCGCAGGGAAGTCCGCTGGAATCGTGATTCGAGAAACCACATCGCATTCGCCGCCGGAAACCAGTTTCTCTTTCGGAATCACAACACTCGATTGGAAGAGGATTTTCTCCTTCGCCACCTTATCGTTCGCGTCCTGGATGTGAATGAACGGCACAAATTGCGTGAGTTTCTTGTGCATGAAGTTCCAGTGGAACGTGGTCTCGAATGTACCGTCGCCGAGGTACTTCGCGTTCTTCACCTCCGACACGGCTGCGGAGTCCGCGCCGTAGGCTGGACGCGCGTCTGCGAAGAAGGAGACCTCGCCTTGCGAGAACGCTGCGCGTTGCCCGTCCTGCAGGAAGATGGCGGCACGTACGGTTGGCGTCTTGGCATAGAAACCATATTGCGGCAGCTCGTATCCCTCCACCTTCCAAACATAGTTGGAACCTCGATTCGTCCACACCTCGCAGTCTTTCCCGAACACGGTGTGCTGTTGCTGGATTGTTTCACCAAACTCGTGCTGTTCGAAGGTCTCGCGTCCCAACCGTGCGCATACGCCATGAAGAAGCCAGTAGGTCATCACGGCACGACGTGAGAAGGGACCGTCGGACATCGGGTTGCGTCCACCGATTACCGTGTTGGAGAGGTAGTCGTCCGAACCGTAACCGTGCAGTTCGTTGTCGCCGCCCAACCGCCAGCCAGGTTCGCTGTAACGGGGACCCAGTCCACCTGCGAAGAGAATCATCTTGCCATGCGTCACCATGTCGTGCCACGGGGTCCGCTCTGCATTGGCGTACTCCTTTACAAGGCGCGATGGCATCATGTGATCGGATTGTCCCGCATCGAGATGTCCGATCAGGGCGTCCGTTCCCGCCTCGCTGATCATCGGTCCTCGCGAATTGAGGATTTGGCGGCAGGTGTCGAACGCATCCCCCCACGCTTCAGCCGTATGTGACTTCGAGTAGTAGGTGCCGTCGCGGTCGTAGTAATCCATCGGGGCGATGGCACTGAACACGTCAATGAACAGTCCGTCGGGACGGAAGGAATCGCGCATCTGTTTCATGTTCGCCCGCAATTCGGGCATGAAGGCATCCGGTTTCCAGCGATAACTCAACGCACGCCGTCCCTCGTTGTACCAAGCGCGCTGCGGCGTGCCGTCCTCGTTGAAGAGCATCTTGTCGTATGTGTACCCTTCCGCGTCGGGGTAGAAGTCGATGTAGTTGTCGTGCGGTACGAAGAGGATACCCGCCTGTTTCGCGGCACTTCTCATCCGCTGAAAATCTGCCATGCTTCCGCGCGGCGGGAAGATTTCCGGAAGCCGATAGTCATAGCCCCAGCGTTGCCAATCGTGCTTGACGAAAACGGCATCGTATAGGCCATAACGCCCTGCAAGCGTCAGCCCCGTTGCGGCCTTTGCGTAGTCGCCACCCCATTGGTCGAGGCATTGCTTGCCGATGAGTCCGCTCACGCCCTTGCCTGCCTTGTAACCCGAAATGCCCGCGAGTTTATGCGCGGCGGCGAATGCGCCTTTCGTCGAGGGGATGAAGGTGAAGGTGTTGTCGCCGTGAGCCTCTAGGGAGAAGATCTTACTCTCCTTCCGACAGACTAGACGGTCGGGAAAGATGGTGGTCGCTTGTAGGAGAGAGATTCCGTTCTGGTAGTCACCGCCGATATGCCGTGTGCTGAGAGAGAAGCCTCCCGCACCGATGCTGAAGTCCCCCGGATTCTCAAAGACACTGCCGAATCCGGCATACGCGCGCCAAACTGGTTCGTTCGCTGGTCCGAGCGCCAAATTGGTATAGCGCGGTTCGCCACGCTTGTTACGTTGGACGTCGGGCATATCCCATGTCAGGGTGATGAAACCACCTCCGTTCTTGATGATGGCTCGCAACGGCAGTACGCTCCCGTTTGGCAGTCTGACTAAATGCGTGACCTGCCAGGAAGTCTCCGTTCTGCGGGATGGTGTCACTTTGATAACTTGGAGTCCGTTTCCATCCGCATCGGCTCCGACTCGCTGGTGCGAAACCTGTACATTGAAACCACGGAATGAGAGGCTTTCCCTCCGTTCGTCCATGATCGCGAGTACCCCGTCTATCAGCCCCTGTTTGCCTAGTTCGATTCCCACGCCGAATTTTTCTTTTCCGCTGGACAAGCCGAACGCGATAAATTTGCGTGTCTCTTTCTTCGGCACCGTCTGCATGATGTACAACGCATACTGCGCGTTTTGCCTCGCCAGATTTTCCCGCGCAATCCACTCGTCCTCCGTCGGTTCCCGTAACGGTTCGCCGACGATGATCGCTGGATCGCCCCAGAACGAACCGTCGCACGTGGTGTCGTGTTTGGGTCCCGGTCCAGTCCAGAGACGCAGCGTAATCGTCTCGCCTTTGAATTCGCTGAGATCAACCTTCGCCGCTTCCCACGTCTTGCTGTCGCTAAACCTCTGGAACAGCTGTTTCATCGATTCGCCTTTTCT
>JAFYDR010000161.1 GCA_017544725.1 Kiritimatiellia bacterium | reverse complement strand
CCGTTTCCCTTGCGAATTTTTCCATCACGTTTTAATTCAAGTGCCAAATCAGGAGAGGGCGTACGATGATTGCGATTACGGGAATGGGGGCTGTCACTCCGTATGGGATTGGTGTGGAGAAACTCTGGGACGCTCTGTTGCGCGGGGAATCCGCATTGTCGGAAATGGATCTCTTCGACCTGCAGGGAATCGCCTGTGTTCAGGCTGGCGTTTGCCGTTTCCTTTCGCGAGAAGATTCCGCGCCTCGTGCCCTTCGCTTGGCGGAACTCGCCTGTCGTGAGGCACTGGGCGGGGCGACGCCTTTCGACGATCTCGCACTCTGCACCGCCTCGAATTTCACATCAGCCGCGGAAACCTTCTCCCATGATTTGGACAGCGATGTGCGTTCGTTGGCCGAGACATTCGGGGCGAAGGGGATCCGTATCCCGGTTTCGCTTTCCTGCGCGTCCGGTGCGGCGGCACTGGCCTTTGCCGCACAGCTGATCGAGAATGGACGGATTCGCCGCGCACTCGTGGTAGGCTATGATGCGATCTCGCCGTTTTCCTGGAGCGGACTGTGTTCTCTCCGTACCATGACCAAGGAGAAGATTCGTCCGTTCGATCGGAACCGTAACGGAACTGTCTTCAGCGAGGGTGCTGCGGCTATCCTGATCGAATCGAAGGAAGCAGCGGAAGAACGCGGCGCACAGGTACTCGCTTGGTTGTCAGGTTGGGGGACGGGGAACAATGGACACCATTTGACTGCACCCTCCCCGCGCGGTGCGGGTTCTCGCTTTGTCATGGAATCCGCTCTGCGGAAGGCGGGCTTGAAGCCGGAGGACATCGGCTGTATCCAGGCGCATGGAACCGGAACCAAGGCGAACGACCTGACGGAGAGTCAGGCGATTCACGACCTCTTTGGCGAAGCTGCGTCGCATGTCCCTGTCACCGCGATTAAAGGTGCGCTGGGACACTTGATGGGGGCATCCAGTTCGGCGGAGATTATCGCGGCTGTCCTTTCCCTGCGGCGGCAGCTCATTCCTCCGACGGTGAACTGCGAGGATCCGGATCCCGAATGCGGATTGAACGTGGTGCGCGGAGAGCCGCTTGCCGTTACGGCTGGACTCGATACTGTACTCTGTAATGCCGCTGGGTTTGGCGGATGCAACGCCGCTGTCGTTGTGAGTCGCGATCCGGTTTCGACCGCTGCGCCTCTTGCGGATGCGCCGATTCCGATTCTCGGTGTCGGCACACTCTGTGCGCTCGGTTGTGATCCGGAGGAGGTTGCCGCCTGTTGGGAAGAGGGTGAGGCAACGGGCGAGTTCACGATTCCGGAGTATGCGCTGGAGGAGATGAATGTTTCACCGAAGGCGTATGTCGATCCTGCCAGCCAACATTTCCTCGCCGCCTGTGCGCAGACAGGGGTAGGGGATGACCGCTCGATTCCGACCGGCGTGATTTCAGGAACGGCGCACGGTTGCGCAAAGACCGCCGAGATGTTCTTCGATGACTATAAGCGAAAGGGCCCACGCTTCGTCCGTCCCTTCATTTTCCCGCATTCGTACTCCAACACCCCAGCAAGCTTGGCGGCGATGGAATGGGAGTTGACGGGGCCGCACTTCCATTTTTCGGGCGGATCCTGTGCCTCTGGCTTGGCATTGGTCGCGGCCTTCGACTGTCTGCGTAAGGATTGGAACGCGCAGATACTCGTCGGCGGATCGGATGCCGAGCCGACTGGAGAAAGCGCGTCGGCACTCTTGCTCGCGGCACGTGCCGCCGATACGCAGTCTCCGGTTGGATGGATTCTCGGGTGCGGAATCGGGACAACAGCGGAAGAAGCATTGACGCAATTGCGTACGCGGTGTCCGGAAACCGCCCCGTGCGAGAGGTTGGATGCGGCGAAAGTCGCAGAACTCTGTGGAAACGTCGGCGGCAATGAAACCCTGCTCGGTGTCGCGCTTTCCCTGCAAATGCCCGGTACTCATCTCGTGGTTACGGAAGATCACGGTACGGCTGTCGCGGTAGCCGTAAAAACCGTAAGGGCGGCTGACGCCGATTAAGAATGAAATGGTTAAATCGCCCTTCGGGCTTTAAATCGGGCTTCGCCCTTGAAAGCAACCGAAAACTGCGAGTGAATCATTTCGGTTTAAGGTCCCGTCCGTCCCAGTTGTCCCGTGCGGTGGATTCGCCTAGACACCTAAAAGTCGTATTCGAATGAGAGGCTTTGAATGGGACGTTTCTGCGGAATTGCGGCTGGAGACGGGACAGAGACGTTCTGTTTGCCAAGCGAACAACCGACAACCGATACCGCGATTTCCAGTCCGGAAGGGTGTTTCCGAAAACCGGATGTCAGGGGACTGGAACGGGCAACAAGAGACTGGGTTTGGGATTCAAGTCCATGCACCAACAAGAATCCCCGTAATTCTTCGGTCGCCTTCCGTTGCGCTTCCTCCAACGCTTTGTTGCGTGCGGCCGCATATTCGCGCGGAGAGGTTCGGTCTGCTGTTGGAATTGCACACTGGCCGAACGCCAGTAGGGCGGGATTTCCAGTTTCATCGTAGTAGAATCTCGTGCCGAACTTTTGTACGAGCCAAGGGCTTTTCCCGGAGAGTACTGCATAGATCGGCAAACCTTTGGTCTGGTTGGCAGCGGAACGTTCCTGTTCGGACAAGGCACGCGGAAGATAGGGATCTGCTTTCAGGATTACGCCTATCTCGTAATTCCCGCTCTCCACATCCAGGTATTCCATTGTCCAGGCGGTACGAAACCACTCTGCCGGGTGCTTCGATTTTTCGATTAATTCCTTGCAGATTTCCTCGTAAGTTCGCTGCCGTGCATCCATGAACTCCGGCGAAGTTGGGGTTGCGGGGACGGTTTTCGATCCGAATTCATAAACCATCCCTTGCCCATCCGCCTCGCCGAACGTGATTTTGCGTTGTTCGGCGAATGATTCGGCGGCTTTACGGACGGTCACCAACGGGGAAAGCAGAATCCCGATATCCTCGTTAGAGGACCGGATGGAATCCGCCAGATTCCCTTGCTCCGCTGCCGGAGCGGATGCCGCCATCGCAACAGCTATCAACAAAAAAGCAATATGAATTTTCAATCCCATAACATAAAAATCCTCATTCTGTTTCTTTATTCGCAGAAAAATCCACGTTTTCCAAAAAAATCTTGGATATATCGAATTTTTTTAGAAGGCGTTGTGGAAAAGGGACGAAAACGACAGAAGAGGCGAGTTCAGGGCGGCTCCGTAACCCACAGGCTGCTACGCATACGCATTCAGCCCGTTAAGCTGATGTAATTGTAACCCAAAAATATATCTCACGCCAAGTTCGCCAAGTGCGCGAAGTTTTGTTTTTATACTTTGTGGACTTTGCTGGGACAGATAAGTAGGTTTTGCAACAGACTCTTCTGTGTATTCCGTTGTCGAAAAAAGGAGGGGCGGTTTTGCAATTGCCTCAACTGGTAAAATCTGTCACTTTGTCTCGTTTGTCTCGGTTGTCCCGTTCGAGAGCAATCGATAGCTATCGGTTGCTCTCGCGGAGGGGAGTGCTTCGACCCTACGACGGCAATCGATAGCTATCGAATGACACGCTCGACACGACATGACACGCTTAACAGGCTTGACCAGCTTATCCCGCTTTTCAGCTTGCGGCTTACTTCCCGGCTAGCGCGACGCGCTCGGTGCCATTTCGAATACGAGTGTGCCGCCCTGCGTGATCTGCTCGTGGCTGAGCTTGAAACCGTCGAGAGCTTTGCCGTTGAGTGTGACGCGCTTAACGTACTTGTTTTTCTCGCTCAGGTTTTGCGCTTCTACCGTAAAGGTCTTGCCCTGCGGAAGTCTTACCGTCATTTTCGGAAGCTGCGGTGCACCGAGCACGTATCCGGATGCGCAGGGATTGAAGGGGTAGAAGCCCATTGCGGAGAAGATGTACCAAGCGGACATCTGACCGCAGTCATCGTTGCCGCACAGCCCGTCCACTTTGTTCAGGTAGAACTTGTCAAAGACTTCGCGCACGAGTTCGGCGGTACGCCAGGGGCGATCCACGAACTGGAAGAAATAGACGGTGTGGTGGCTCGGTTCATTGCCGTGCGCGTATTGTCCGATTAGACCGGAGACGTCACTGACAAAACCCGAACCTTCCACCGTTTCAGGCTGGGAGAAAAGTTTGTCTAGCTTGTCGGCAAATTTCTCCTTGCCGCCGAGCAGTTCGATGAGTCCTTCCGGATCTTGCATGACGTGCCAGAGATACTGCCAGGCGTTCCCCTCCGTGAAATCGTTTGCCGTGTCCGCACCGTGTCCCAACGAGAAGGGAGAGAATGGGGTACGCCACTTTCCATTCGTATCTTTCCCGCGCATGAATCCGCTTTCGCGGTCGAAGAGGTTTCGGTAGTAGGCGGCTCGCTTCGCATAGAAAGCGGCTTTCTCTGTTTTTCCCAGACGCTTCGCCAGCCATGCCGCGCACCAGTCGTCCATACCGCATTCCAGCGTACGGGAGACCGACTCGCCTTTGATGATATCGAAGGGGTAGTACCCGTATTTGTCGTAGAGATCCCAGTTCTCCTTCGGTTTGCCGGGATGGGAGACTGTGAGCGACTGGTCGATCGCCTGGAAGGCTGCCTCCTCGTCAATACCGGGGAATCCCTTTGAAATCGCATCGACGATCACCGGAACGGAGTGGTTGCCGATCATGCAGAAGTTATCCTTGCCAGCCAGTGTCCACACGGGAACGTAGCCGACGGCCTTTTGTTGCGCCAGCATCGTATTGACAAAGCCGGGGACCAGCTCCGGTGTGAGAATCGTGTAGAGCGGATGCGCTGCGCGGAAGGTGTCCCAGCAAGAGAAAGTGGAGTAGTACGCTCCCGTCGATGCGGTCGCTACCTTATCATCCGCGCCGCGATACTGCCCGTCCACATCCGTTTGGTTGTTCGGTTGGATAAAGAGATGGTAGAGCGAGGTGTAGAAATTCGCCTTCTGGTCATCGGTTCCCTCCACTTCTACGCGAGAGAGAAGGTTATTCCAAGCTTTCCGGGCATTGCCGAGCGCTTCGTCAAAACTCTTACCCGCTGACTCCTTCGCCAGATTCTTCTTCGCACCATCCACACTCACGGTTGAGAGCGCGATCTGCGCTTCCAGTTGCTCGCCCGGCCGGAGGTCGAAATCCAAAACATACCGCAGCGCCTTTTCCCCATCCTTCTTCGGCAGAATGCGTTGCGAGGTGAAGGGGCGGCTGAAGCGGACGACGTAGAAGAAATGACGGCGTACCCATCCGCGCACCTCGTTGTGACCGCTGATTGTTTGGGAGTCTTCGACTGTGCTGTCGGATTGAATTACGTGGTGCTGGACATCCCCGACCATTCCGTGCTGCAGATCGACCAGCACATGGGCGGGGGCGGATTTCGTGAAGGTATAACGATGGAACGCGACGCGCTGTGAAGCAGTCAGCTCCACCCGAACTCCGAAGTTCGTCATCAACGCCGCGTAGTAACCGGGCGACGCCTTCTCCGCACCTTTGTCGCTCCATCCTCGGTAGTCGTCATTCTTCACCTCGCCGGTGAACGGCTGGAGCAAGACATCCGCTAGATCGGGACATCCGGTCCCGCTGAGGTGCGTTTGAGAAAAACCGTAGATCGCGGGGTCCTTGTACACGTAACCGGAACAATGTTGCCAGTCGCACTTTCCCGAGTCTGGGCTGGGCTGAACCAGACCAAACGGATAGGTTGCGCCGGGAAAGGTGTGTCCATTGTAGGCGCATCCGACAAAAGGATTCACGTAACGGGTCAGGTCGGCGGAGTTCGCCGAAAGGATGCCGGCCGCGGCCAGCGTGAGAGAAAGTACAAAAAGCTTTTTCATGGTTATCCTTCCTTCTGTTTCAAACGAGGTTATTAAACCTTTTTTTCGTTCGTTATGCAAGCATTTATCCTAGAGGTAGTTTCAAAAGGATACATCTGCGTTTTTCTCCCTGGAGAGGGCGACAGAAGTTGGCGTGGCATGACGAGCTGCGGTAGATTGTTCTGCCGCCCCTTCAGGGCTAAAAGATCACGGTGGTTATAGGCAAGCCGCCTTCGTAGCTGTAATATGGAGAGCCGCCGTCCCGGCGGCAATGATGTGAACGATGCCGCCGCCGAGACGGCGGCTCTCCATAGAGGCTCGTGCAATGCGACATCCGAGGCTGGCAGAACTGGCGAGACTGGTGGTTAAACACCCGTCCCCATTGCCGTTATTGTCCTCATCGTCTCCATCGTTCCCTCTTCTCAGCCTTTCAGCTTCCCCGCTTCTCAGCTGGCGGCTTCGCCACCTGTCATTCTTCATTGCCGCCCTCGGAGGCTACCGAATAGAGATGACGGTGCCGCTCGTGTCTCTGAACCGGGCGACGAAACATGTGTACGTGGCACCGTTCCACTGGACTGAGGATTGATCGAACTCAACAGAATACCCGGAGATCGCTTCCGTAAGCGAGAGCTTTGCGGCCAGCGCATCGGCATCCGCTTCTGGTACCGTGCAGAGCGGAATGGAGAAACTACCCTTAGGCGGGGTGTCGAACGTGAACATCACGTCCAACGTCTCTCCTTCTGCTGTCAAGCCTCCGTTCGCCAGTAATCCATAGGTCCAGCGTTCGTCTGTCTGGTCGGATGGAACAGCGAGCGTCATAGCCGCGTCGGCGGCGAAAGTCAGGGCGACGCCCTTCAGAGCCTCTGCGTTTTGGACGGTGATGGCACCAGCCTGAACCGTTAACGCCGCGGCTCGGCCAGCAGTCGCCGTGCCGTCCAACACCCAAGTTCCGGCCCCGTCCTTCGTACTCTGGGCGTTCGCGGCAAAAGCCAGCGGCACCTGCGTGGTCAGGGTCACGCCCGTGTCCGTCGTGATCTTGCTCTTCCCCTTGAAGGTGATACCGCGCGTCGCGTCGTCGAGCGTCAGCGAGGAGAGTGGACGGAAGATGCCGTTGTCTGAGATCGTCAATGCGTCTGCCGCAAACGTGACGGGCGCAGTACCGAGGTTTGTCTCGTCGGAGATTCGTAACGTGGTGGTATTGTTTGTGATAATGTTCCCATAGTCATCCTCGCAACGGACGGTCACCTTTCCCATAAATGCGGAATTGTCTGCCGTCAGCTTGTAGGTGCAGCCGTCCCCCGTGCATTTGATGTGTCCCTCTCCCCGGATCGTGGCGTTGATGGTGCCAGTGCGGGATGCGCCGCCGTGGAGACGGATGTAGCCGGGATCGGTCGTTCTCACCGTAATCTGTCCATTTAGGATCGGGGTCTGGGAGTATCCGCCACCCATGGAGAAACCGGTGTAGTCAAACATACGCAAATCCGCAAAGGTCAACGTGCCATGTTTGGCGACGAAAGACTTCACGTTGTTTGTCCATCCACTCGGATTGTAGAGCGTCAGCGATGTACCGGGGAACACATAGGATGCCCCTTCGCCCCCATGCCGGACATCACGCCCTTGAACGAAGTAGTCGTATCCCGCCTGTACCGCTTTCCCGTTCGACCAGTTGCCTGGGGTAGTGAAGAGGGATGGATTGGCCTTTCCCATCACATACGGCGTGACACGCACCGAGACAGTCTGGATACCAGTTTCGTTATCGGTTGTCACGACAATCCCCTCGAGCGGCAGACTGTACTGCTGGGTACCGATTTCGAAGTCGTCAGCGGTGACCACCTTGGCGGCGACGGGAATCGTCAACACGGGAAGCAGGTTACTTTCATTCTCGGCTAAGGTGGGAATATTCTCTATGGACAACGGGATCTTCCCGTTCTGCGTGTATGATCCCTGGAAGTGAATGCAACTGACGTGACTGTCCGTCCCGGAGGCGATCAGCATGATCTCGCCACCGTTATACGTGAAGTTGTAAACCGTCACCTCGACATCGGCGGCTGCTGTCTGGAAACGTCCCCCATTCAGAGTCAACGTGGATGTCGATGGCATGGAGAACCCGGTCGCCAAGGCAGTACGTCCGCTGTCGATGACAATGGCTGGTATATTCATGGCGCTGCCGAAACGCATCGTAAAACTTTCGTGTCCGATCTTCCGCAAGGTACCGTTCCCTGAAATCGGCCAGTTAAAATTGCAAGTCATTTCATTGAAGATTTTACCGCCGTTCGAGGTCACCATCAACCCCTTGTTGTCCGTCGCCGCAAAATTCCCCGCCGATCCCGTCAGATGGAGCGAGCCGCCGTCCAGAATGATCGCCTCTGCGTCGAAGGTTGCCGCCGGCATGATGCCCAGGTTGGCGCGGTTGTCGATCTTCATCGTCGCGCCGCTTCCCTGCACCGTGAAGTTGCCTGCATACGTGGAACCGTTCGCGCCGCGCACGTAGTTCGTCCCATTCAACGTGCAAATTCCCACGTCCGCATCACCGACAAGCTGCGCGCTTAGATTCATCATTCGATGGTCGTTCTTCGCCATGTTAAATTCAAACGGAGCCGTGCGCTTCGAGAAGACCGTCGTTGTCCCATCCAGATAGACATACGTGTTTCCCGTCCCAACATAAATGACTCCCGCGTAGAGACGCAGGTCATCCACCCTGACTCTTCCGAAGTAATTTTGTCCAAAAGGATTGCACGTCTTGAAAGAAAGTTCTCCTCTGGAGGACGGATTGTCCGGGTCACCCAGCGTCAAAGATTTTCCGCCAAAGGTATAGCTGGCGCCAGACATATTATCGGGAGTACGAATCTGCTTCCCATTACGCACCAAGAAGTCCACATTCGTGCTGGTTTCATCTGTCGGGGAAATCCCGTTTTGCCAATGCAAGCCCGTGTTGAACGAGGACTGCCCTCCTCCGTCGGTAGCCGTCAGCTCCACATAATCCGCGAGGCAAACCATCCGCACCGCCAGTAACGTTACGCAAACAAACCATCCGTTTCTGTTCATCTTCCGTTCTCCTTGCACGCGGCTTCGCTTAGCGAAGCCAGTTCAAATTCTGAGTCCCAAGTTCTGAACGAACACTCCGAAGACACCTACCTTCAAGAACTTTTTTACGATAGCAAATATCGTCTTTCACCGCAAGATAATTCGTTTTGGTTCGTTTTGGTGTCGGAGGGTGTCGCTGTTGTTCTGTGCGCGGGCATAGTATGCCCGCGTTCCGTGTATTCCGTGGTTTTGAAATTATTTCTTCATTTTCACTGCCGCTTCTCGTCGCTTGACGGTTTCACGGGGAATTGATATGGTGATGACGGCTTCAGGGTATGTTGTCCTGAGGGGTTTTGAATTTCCCTTTATGCGCAGGGAGGTAAAGATGGCTATCAATTTGAAAACGCTCCTAATCATGGCGACCGTGATTTCTGCTATCGATAGTGTTGCCGCCGTATCGGCGGATGGTGGCGCTCAATGGACTCCGGATCCGATCGTGTTTGACACTCCCGCTGCCGACGAGAAGGGTGTCATGATTCTTGGTAATGGTGAGGTCGGCGCCACGGTGTGGCTTTCATCCGATGGTACGCTTCACTCCGTTTTTCAGAACTCCGACAGCTGGAACGAGGGCGGGCGTCATATCAAAACCGGAGCCATCGACTACGAGACGAAGTCCCCTGTCGATACAGGCACGTACAGACAGGAACTCTCGCTTGCACGTGGCGAGTTCGAGGCTACGTGGAAAAGCGGTGGCAGATCCGTGTCACTCCGTTACCGCATCCAGCATGACACGGACTCCATCGCCGTATGCGACGTGCGCGGCGCACCACTGGCCGTGGCAAAGGTCGTGAACTGGCGTCTCCATCCCGTAGGAATCATGGAGTTTGATGTGGGTGAATACGGACTCGGCATTCGCTTCTGCGAAGGCGGTCCGTTCGGAAAGAAGCTTGAGAACATGAAGTTCACCATTCACGCGGATTGCGTCGTGCCGGACGGATGGTGGCATGTGAACCGTAACAAGACGGTTGCGGAGCTGATGAAGGTTTATGACTATTATCAGGGGACGGGCGATCTCGGTAAACCCGACATTCTCTCGAACCGTGTTTTCGGTGGAATTACGCGCCAATCTAAAAACGGTGATCGTATTCTTTTCCTTACCGCCGTCACGTGTCTTCATCCCTGCAAAGATGAAACGGAATGGTTGCGCCGTACAAACGAAACGCTCGACCGACAAGGTTGGACGCTCGATGGCGAGGAGGCGAAACGCGCTTCGCACATTGCAGCATGGACGACGTTTTGGAATCGCAGTCACATCGTCGTGGAAGCGGCGAAAGGGACGGCATCCAAGCCACGCAAGGATACGGAGTTTCCGACAAACAAGAAACTGCCGTTGAGTTTCGGCGTGGATTCCCAAGGCGGCAACCGCTTTCTCGGTACGTTCAAGACAGCCGAAGTGGAGTTCAACGGAGAGGTTGTCTATTCCGGTATCCCGAAGACAGGCGACACGATAAAACGGGGCATTCCTGACTCGTCGCAAGGGGCAGGAAGCCCGTCTCGCGACTGCTGCTTCCGATTCTCGTGCGTCTTCAAGACCGACCACCCCAAGAAACCGCAACGGTTGCTCGACAACATCACGCCGGGCAAGAGCGATGGTTTCCTCGTCGATGCATACAAGGGACACATACGTTTGATCGCCGGGAATCGCGCCTTCACCCATCCTACCGAGTTGCCTGCGGGACGCGAAATCGCGCTTGAAGTCATGGTGCCCCGGCTCGGTACGGCGGTAATCGTCGTCAATGGGGAACGAGAGGAGATCGATCTCGGAGCAGTGACCGTTGCCGAAGAGTGTGCCGCCGTCACGTGCGCATACGCTGCCCAGCGTTACATCACCGCCTGTGCCGGACGCGGGCGACTTCCGATCCGCTTTAACGGTTCAATCTTCACCATCTCCCACAAGGGCGACCCTGATTACCGCCGTTGGGGGAACGGTTACTGGTGGCAGAATACTCGTCTGCCTTACTATCCGATGTTTGCCGCCGGTGACCTCGATATGCTTCAGCCGCTCTTCCGGATGTACCTCGGCCTCCTCGACTTTTACAAGAAGCGCACGACAAAATACTTCGGCCACGGCGGTGCATTCTTTCCCGAATGTATGCAGCCTTGGGGCGATCACTTTATCGGCTCGTACGGTCCGGAATGCGAATGGAAAGATCGTAAGGACAAGCACCAGTCCTCGAACTGGCACAAATACGAATGGGTCGGGCAGCTCGAACTTTCCCTGATGTTGCTCGATTACCGCGCCTACACCGAGGATGACGCTTGGTTCAAGGCAAAGGCTCTTCCCGCGATTCGTGAGTTTGTACGCTACTTTACAGAACACTATAAACTCGACGCGAAGGGACGCTATCTCTTCTATCCGGCGCAAGCGATTGAGACTTGGCAGGACTGTACGAATCCGATGTCGGAAGTTGCGGGACTCATCCGTGTGACGGAACTATTGCTTGCCCTTCCAGATACCGCGTTGGAACCGGGCGACCGCGACTTCTTCTCGCTTGTCCGTTCGAGACTGCCCGACCTTCCCACTCGGAAATTGGAAGATGGCGGCATCGTGTTTGCACCCGGCGAGAAGTTCGCGGAACACCGCAATTGCGAAACACCAGAACTCTACTGCGTGTTTCCGTTCCGCCTCTGTTCGTTTGAAAAGTTAAACGCGGAGATTGGATTGCGTACCTATCCTGTCCGCTTCCACAAACTCTATTTCGGCTGGGCGCAAGACGAGATGAATGCGGCGTACCTCGGGCTTACGGAGGAAGCACGCGAACATATCGCCGACCGCGCACTGACACACTCGAAAAAGATTTATCGATGGCCCGCGTACTGGGGGCCGAATTTCGACTGGAGTCCGGATCAGGACGAGGGCGGCATCTACCAGAATACCATCCAGTCCATGATGATGCAGTACGATGGCAGGAAGATTTTCCTCATGCCGGCGTGGCCCAAGGATTGGAACTGTTCATTTAAGCTCCATGCGCCTTATGGCACGACGGTGGAGGGACGTGTGGAAGACGGTGAAATAAAAGACCTCGTTGTTACCCCCGCTTCGCGCCGCCAGGATGTTGTGGTGTGCCGTCAGCTTTGAGAGCAGAGCGGAGGGAGATGGGCTTCCGAAAGGCGTGGTGGGTTAGACAGGCTGAGGCAATTGCAAAACCTGCTTGTCTGTTCCACGCAAAGGAAAAGAGTGTGTCCCGCACATCTCAAGCAACCTCAAACCACTTCGCGAACTTCGTGAACTTTGTGTGAGGTAAAAAAGGCGAGAATGTCTCACGCGAAGTGCGCAAAGTCCAGCAAAGGAGGATTTTGGTTGACAAGCTCTCACGACCAGAAAGGCCATAAGGCTCAACTTCGCGAACTTCGTGAACTTTGCGTGAGGTAAAAAAGCACCCCCTCCGCCCGCCCCGTGCACGGGGATATTCATGGGGATAACTTTCGTTTCGGGTAACAGGAACATTGCCCGTGACGAAACGGACTGGCGAGGTTGGAGGCTACCCCATTGTCCTCATTGTCCCCATCGTCCCCGCTTCTCAACCCCTCATAGAAAGGGCGACAGAATGCAGCATAGCATGACGAGCAGCGGTAGATTATTCTGGCGCCCCTTGAGCGTTACCGGGGGGCATGCTTCGCTCCCCCCCCGTCTGTATAGTCGATGCCCTTTCCACATTTTTTAGAAGAACCTAATTTTTCATTTCGCTTCTTTTGATTGTCTTTTCCTATATTCACAAAACTTGTCGAATAAATGTTTTATATTGACACCTATGGGTTTTTGTTTTTTATACACGCCAAAAAGCGTTCCATCTTTAGTGCCTTGTTCTTTTGACAACGAACAAGATGCCATTTCTTCTGATAAAGCCACTAATTTACCAATGCTTACCCATGCGTACAATGGTATCTTATTGACTTTATCCGCGCAATCTTTACATTTATTCGTCACCAACATAATAACTTCAGCCGTGCTTCTATCACCATCTAAATCAAAAAAATAGTATGTAGTACCATTTTTTTTATCTTCTTTACCCATGTACCTTGCAAGTTCATTTTTACGATATCTAAAAGGATAATTTGCTTCCTCTTTTCGAATTTGAGCAACATCTACCGAAACAGGCGCCGATGTTTTATATAATCCCTTAATATACTCACATTTAGCGGGCACCAATTCTCTTACCCCAGGTTTAAACTCAAAATATGCCGGCATTCTTGTTGACGTATATGCTGCATATCCCACTGCTGCCAAATAACGTATCTGCCCCACTGATACAAATGAATCAATTGGCGTTTCCGTCAAAATTTGTCTGTTTTTTGGAAAATCTAAAACTATCTCGGCTGTATCGGGCTTTCCATCTGTATCAAAATAGAAACAAACGCCTTCTTTCTTTATCTTTTTAGCTACATAACGCGTTTTAAAATTATTCGGATACCTTAAAAAATTTTTTTCGGCATTTCGACCGTTTCCAAGACTATATATATCCACCGAAATTGGTTCAGTCGTTTCATATAAGCCTTCTAATAAATCATGTGGGGTAGATACTAACTTTTTTTTGCCTTCAACAGTAATATAATGAAAAAAAAGTGATTTTGATTTTTTTGAAGTATTTGCACACAACCATGCCGCTAAAGAAAACAATTTTTCTATGGGTTTACAAGCACCTATATACTCTTTTTCTGATCCCTCTCTAAAAACCCCAGGAAAATGGAAAATAACCTCAGCCGTATTTGGTTTCCCATCTAAATCATAATAATAATTAAACCCCCCAAAAGGATCTATCTCTTTAGCTACTAATTTAGCCTTAGTATTTTCGGGGTATCTGCATAAATCCTCACCCGTATGGGCACACAAAGCCCCCAACAAAGCCATCGACATCACCAGCTGTTTTTTCACTTTATCTCCCCCTTGTCGGATTCTGCCATGCGTAAAAACGTCACGGTTTCACATCAGAGCGCGTCAATTTCGGCGGCAGGTACTCGACCGACTCGATCCGCCCGCCCTCGTCCAGCGGTAGCAGGGCGTTGAGAAAGCCGATGAGAAGGTTCTTGTGCTCGCCAAAAACCTTCTTGAAGGTCACGTCCGCCCTTGGGTCCAGATACTTCGCCATTTCCTCACCTTCGCTTCCCGTTTCATGATACGCCATTCACTGGAAACGCAAGTATAGCATTCCGAAACGCCTGCGTTCAAGCGCAAAGCGGCGAGGCCGCCCAGCGGGATAAGCGTGTTAAGCCAGCTAAGCGTGTTAAGCTGAGGCACTTCGTGCAGTGACGGAAAGCCCTGAAGGGGTGTCACCTATACAGACGGGGGTGAGCGAAGCGTAACCTCTGGCGGTACGACCGATATCTGTCAAGCCCTGAAGGGGCGGCAGAACAATCTACCGCCACTCGCCATGCCGCGTCGTTTTCTGTCGCCCTTTCAGGGCTAACGTGCTTTTACTTGATTCCGGGGGCGGCGCTCCGCTTGCCCCCGTCTGTGTACCTTCGCCCCTTCGAGGCTTGTCGAAAGTTATTCCCATGAACATTCCCGTGAGCGGCGCGGACGGGTTAGCCCGCGCTCTAAAGACAAGTTGTCTTTTACGTTGTTTCTGTTGTTTTCATTTTAAAAGACGACGATGAAATACGCAGATGCGCCCGCGGCGAGGCCGCCAGCTGGTAAAGCGTGTTAAGCCAGCTAAGCGTGTGAAGCTGGAAAAACGGAGAAACGGGGACAATGGGGACAGGGAGACAATCGGGGGGCGGTCAACAGCCGTCGATTGCAGTCGAAACCGACGAATGAGAGCGTCGCCGTGCGACATCGCCACATCCATTCGTCATTCGTCGTTGCCGCCGTAAGGCGGCACTTCATTCTTCATTTTTCATTGTCGTCTCAGGCGGTTGTCATCCAGCCCTATTTTTGACTCCCATTCTTGGGTAACCGCGTCATTAGTTCATCAATGACTCTGCCGACATCCTCTTTCGGCATCTTGACCGTTACGCGGGCATGGGGACTCGCCGAATCGGCAACCCATTCGTCATTACCATTCGTCCCGACCATGCGGAATGTTCCTTGCTCGGTATTGAAATATCGGGAAAGAGGACGGACAGCCGCCAAAACAGCCGCCTCATCCCAACTCGGATGTCCTGCCAGACGATCATAGGAGGTGGCCGTCACTTGTTCTCTCGGAGTCAGCCGATTTTTGAACGCATCCTTCACGGGATTCCAGTCGCCTGCGGACTCAGCCACCGCACGCCCCGCATAAAGGTCGCGCCCGTATTGGTAATCAACAAAGACAATTGGCGTCGGCCACTGTTCAAAAACGATTTTCGACGATTCCCAATCGCCCGCCGAATTGTGTTCGCTTCCGTTCGGGTAACTGCACGCCATAATAACGGTTTTCTTGACCTTCTTGGCAACCAGTTCCCGTCCGCCAAGCGGAGACTCGGCATCTCCTTGCGATTCCAGAAGCAAGCGAAGATTGGAGAGATAGCCAACTGCACAGATGACCACGCTGTCGTCCGGTTGCGCAACCAACGTCCGGCGAAAAACCTCCACCGCATCCGGTGCGGTCTGGTTGTCCACATGCTGATACCAACCCGCATACTTGTCGAGTAAACCGAAACCTTTCGCGCCCGTACCCTGTACGCCGATTCCGTGCAGACATCCCACAGGGAGATCGGGACGTCCGTAATAACGGTTAATCATCTCTACCACAGCCAGCCCCGAATTACCACGTGTGCACTGCGTCACCGCCAACAGTTCCGCTTCGCCCGCATCCGTCATCGCATGCAGCATCGCCAACGCGCCGATGTCATCATAATCGGTGTACATATCCGTGTCAAAAATCACTTTCACTGCCGAAGAAGGAGTCGGAGCCGAAACTGCAACTGTCAATGTGAAGAACACCGCTAACCAAGTCATCATGAAACTTCTCCTTTTTCTTTCATGTCCAAATGCCTCATCCTGTGAATCCGTCAATCCCCAGCAAAAGAATGAAATTATTGTATCATTCCACCCCGATATTTCAAGGCTGATTTCGGCGGGTGGGATTGGCGATTGTTGATGGCAATCGGGGAGCTTGCCTATAACTTCGTAGGGCGGCGAGGCCGCCCAGCTGAGAAGCGGGGAAGCTGAGAGGCTGAGAAGTAAGCAACCAGAGGTTGCAGTGACGGATGGGAGGGACGCGCTCCGTCGCGTCCGATTGCGTAACGACGATG
>JAFYDR010000160.1 GCA_017544725.1 Kiritimatiellia bacterium | reverse complement strand
GTCACTGCAACCTCTGGTTGCTTACTTCTCAGCCTCTCAGCTTCCCCGCTTCTCAGCTGGGCGGCCTCGCCGCCCTACGAAGTTATAGGCAAGCACCCCGCTCGCGCTCCGCGCGGGAACGTTCATGGGGAAATAACTTTCGTTTCGACGACGAGGGCGTCGTTGTTACGCGGTGGACGCGACGGAGCACGTCCCTCCCATTCGTCACTGCAACCTCTGGTTGCTTACTTCTCAGCATCTCAGCTTCCCCGCTTCTCAGCTGGGCGGCTTCGCCGCCCTGCGAAGTTATAGGCAAGCGCACTACTTGCGCACGAATTCGAGCTTGTCGAGATAGACGGCTCGGATGTTGGACTTGCCGTTGGTGAAGCGACCGGGACCCAGCCAGAAACCGTGGTCGCGTTCCGGTTTCCATGTGCCGACGCTGTACCAAGCATAGCCATCGCCAATCTGCTCGACCTTTGGATCGATTTCGCGGATTCCCTTCCGCCCCTTGTGGTCGTAGATACCGCACCAAAACGCTTCGCCCTTCGCGCCGGGTTCTTTCTCGACCTTGACGCGTACGCGCAACTCGAACTCGGTACCGGGATCGAAGGCGACCTTGTAGAAGTTCATCTGGGCGGCCCACTCGAAGTGCGTGTTGAACAGTTTCATCGCCTTGCCGTCCTCGGCTTCGGGATCATCGACAAACGCGCCCCATTTTCCGGGATTGCACAATGAGACTAACTTCTCCTCGGCGGTGACACGCGAGAGATCCGTACCGGCTGGAAGCGATTTCGGGTCGCTGGCGAGTTTTTCGATCCGTGTTTTCCAAGCCTCGTGTGCGCTGACCGATTCGCTCAGCCGGATGTCCTGCGCCTCATCCATCCGTTCCTTGCAGGCCTTTGCCAGCTTCCGCAACGACTCCGGCGGATTGAGTGCTTCGGGATTAGCGGTTAGGAGAATCTCCGCCTCACCGAACTTGTCGGTGCGCCGCAACTGCGTGAAGAGAACGGGAAATGCGCCCATGCGGACGTTGTAGAGGTGGGCGGGAGAATCCTTGACGGCTTCCTCTGCAAGTTGCCACAGTTGCGCGGCGCGTGCCAGGAAATCGTCCGGGATGATCAGCGCGGACGGCGAGAGGAAAATGGTCAACGGCTTCTTCGCGGGATCGCGGTAGAAACTGTGGAGCGCGTCGAAGTAATCGCGCACGAACGGCGCGGCCTTTCCGTAGTACCCGTTGAAGAAGTCCGCCATCAGCTCCTCCGCCGGAAGTTCCGGATTCCACATCCACTTCGAAAGAAGCCATCCCTTCAGTTCCGCGAAATCGGCGTGGCGTCCCTGATACGCCCCCTGCTCGAAGAGGAGCTTGACGTTGTTCTTTTTGAAGAATCGAACATTGTCCTGAAGCGCGAGTACGTTCGGGAAAGGAAGTGCGTAGCAGTGGAAGTCTGTGGTGTAGTCCCAGACGAAGAGCTGGTCGGTCTGCTTACTCCACTTCTCGATGTCGTCGATGAACTTCTTGTTCTGGTGGAAGGCGCTCTTGTCGATCGGGAAGGCGAAATCGCACTCGATCGAGCAGAGGCAGACGATCACGTTGTGGCGCAGGCGTGTGAGCTTGGGCGGTTTGCGCGTGTACTGGTAGGCGAGCGTCTCAATCACCTTGTCGGGGAATTCCTTCTCCACCGCTTCGGCGATCGCATTCACGAACCGGACCATCGTGCCGGCGTGGGATTCCTCCAGATCATCGATCTCCTTGCACTTCGGACAGGTGCAGTAGTTGTGCCAGTCGTTCTGGCTGACGCCGAAATACTTGGCGGTCGGGTCTTTGCGGATGTGGTCCAGCACCCGTTCCGTAACCAGCTTGAGGACATCGGGATTGGTCAGGCAAAGCTGGCTGGGGGACTTCAGACGCTTGCCTTTGACCTCGCTGAAGTACTCCGGATGCTTGTCGAAAAACTCGTCCGGCGGACACAGGTGTTCGAAGGTGTGGCAGTACCAAAGGCCATTTCCGAAGCGGAAGGAGTGACCACCATGCTTCGCCCGCAAGTCCATCGAATTGCCGTTCGCGCGGTTACGCGCGGCAAAGTCCCCATTCCCATGTTTTCTGTAGTCGTACCAGAAGGTCTCGCGCATGGCGATGGCGGGAATCTGCGTGTCGTCCAGATTGTCCGGCACAGTAACGCTCGCACGCTGCGGGATCACGCTGTGCCACGAGGCGTACCAGCGGCATCCCGCAAAGCGGTCCAGAATCTCGTAACAGCCGTTGAGCGCACCGCGTACGGGACCGCCCAACACCAGCAGGTGCGGAGAACAAGCCTTGAGGCGGAATCCGTCCAAGCCGAGCTTCTCCCAGTCGGCTTTCCCCTTGAGCAACGCGCCGGTATGTCGGGTGTCGCCCAGCAGAATCGCCTTAGACGGCAACTCGCCTTTGTCATCGGCAACGGGTAGCGTGACACCGGTGGTCTCCACGAGAAAACGCTGCAATTCCTCTGCCGCATACTTTTGCGATTCAGAGGCGTTGGCGGGATAGACGATGGTGTAAGCCGCCGGTTTACCGCGTTCGGCGAGAACCAATTCTCCTGCAGATGCGCACAGTGCGGCTCCCAAACAAAGGGTCATCATCAACATTCGTTTCATTCGTGTCCTCCTAAGGTTCGCTTCGTTCACAGTTCTAAGTGCCAAGTACCGAGCCGTTTCTCGTCACTGTTCATTGCTTCACAGGGATAACACCGCTCACGCCAAACATTTTACCAAACCACTTGCCGAGGCACAAGCGCACGTTTTGCTACAGTGCTTCGCGCAGCTTTTAGCTTTCTGCTGTTAGCTTTTAGCCCGCCGTACCGGGAGGGGCAACGTCCTCGTTGCCTAATGCGCTTCGCACAACTATTAGCTTTCAGCTGTTAGCTTTTAACCCGCCGCATCCGAGAGGGTAAAGTTACCGTTACCTAGCTGATCATGCTTACCCAGCCTAATACGCTTTACCAACTGGCGGCGTCAGCCGCCCAGGGAGAGGTGCGCTTGCCGCGACCACTTGCGCAACAACGACGCCCTCGGTATCTTACGTACATCGGCGTTGTGTCGCCGCAATGCGGCTTGGTTCGTATTTTTCCATACGCGGGGTTACACCCCCGCCTATACCTGTGTCGCCCCTACGTGGCTTTCGTACAACGTCGTCATTGCCAGCATCAGGCGTACGGCATACGTTAATTCGTCATTCGTCATTGGCGGCCTTGCCGCCTCCTTCATTCTTCATTTTTATCTCTTCATTCCTCATTGCCGCCTCCGGCGTCCTGTCATTCCTTGAAGGTGACGGTGATTTTTACCTCGCCGGAGACTGGGGCGGAAAGCAGAAGGCGGACTTGCGTGAATCCCTTGTTGGACGTGTTCCAGTCGGCTTCGACGGGACCCTCGGCAGGTGCGACTTCCCATTTCGAAGGTGTCGTTGTCTGCGCTGTGAGGAGAAGTCGTTTCTCGTTTTCCTCCAGCAACAACTCATCTCCTCGGATAGTCGGCTTGGCATGTGTCACCATCGCCCAGCGTACAGTGTCGCCCAGATGGAGTCCGGCCAATGTGTCCGTCAGCGTGTAGGTGCGGGTGCGCGTGTCGAGCGTACCAGAACGCACAACCTTCGTCGCGTTCGTGTAAAGATCGGAGAGGTCTAGCTCAACGCGCTGACTGTCACCCGCCTGTTCGCAGCTCGTCACTTTGGCGGCCCCCTTGACACGTTGCTGACAACCGTTGATCATCAGGGTGTTGTGGGAATCCGTGGCGAGTCGGTAAACTCGCCAGCGGTCAGAATCCTGCCGCATATCCCAAAGCCTCATCTTGCGCGACTCGATTTTGTAGTAATTCTCTCCGCCGAGATCATACGCCCAACGGATTCCCGCCGCGTCCAACACGAAAGAACCGCCGTCCATGTGACCATGATTGCCGGAAGGCGAACCGGCCTTTATCCCCACGAAGAACGCGGTATTGTTGTCCCAGCTACTACGCTGAATCGTGATCGGCTGCGGACCGCCGGAATTCCATAGGAGCGGTGTCTTCGGCTGAAGTCCAGCCGGTATCGGCTGGAGCCAAAAGAGCGTGAGCGGGAAGAGACGGTTACCGCCCTTATCCTCAGAAACTTTCTTTTTCCTTTGGACGTGGGCTAGGTAGGCATCGTGTTCAAAGTAGGCAACGAGTTCGGGACTTGTGAACCGCTTGGCGAACCACCAGATGGCGCAGTTGGTTCCGCGTCCCGTCCCTCCGTCCGCGTAATTGAAGGTGTTTCCCGACGGTCCCGTGACTCGGTCGAGATACGATCCCGTCTCGCGGAAACCTGGGAGTGACGCCAGACCGAAGTCGGTACCCAAACATTTTTCGAACAGGTCGATCGCGATTACGTTGAAGTCCGTTCCATACGACCAGTATCCCGGCCCCTCCGGGTAACAGCCGTCGGGTGCGTAAACAGACATGGGACGCGGCAGGTTGATGACAGCGCGATGAACCACCGTAATGGCGGAGTCGGTATCGCGCTCTGCCAACGCTAGCGACGCAGCGATGAGTCCCGCATGGCAGACCTGTCCCCAGTTGTTTCCGGCGCGTACCCACCAGCCATCGGACGAACGCAACGAGGTCTGAATTCCGTGGCGCGTCAACCCGGCGGCGATCTCCTCACGCGCATTTGTTTCGAGTTCGTTGTACAACCAATCATAACCGATAGCGACGGCGAGCGACATTTCGGCGACATCGAGAAAATGCGAGGGATTCCAATCGGAGAAATGCGCAACCGCAAGCAACTCCTCCTGTGCTCGTTTCAAGTAAGCGTCGCCACCATAGAGGCGATACGTCATGGCGAGCGTCGAAATGCGGTACAAGGCGTTCCGCGAGACGGTCAGCAATCGCCGTCCAGTCTGGATTCGCGTGACTGGCTTGAACGCGAGAATCTGGTCGGATTCGGTCTTGACCGCTTCGGCGCCGAGACGCAACAGCTTATCGGTGGGAATCCGTGCTTTCAGTTCCGCGAATCCTTCCGCCGTCGCGAACAACCGGGGGTGCGGCGTCTTTGCCACCGTTTCCACCCGCCGCGCCACCTCATCCCTCGTCACGCGCTGGTCGGCAGAGACCGCCATTGCAAACACCATCAGACAAACACATAGGTATTTCATGAAAAACAGGATCCTATTTTTCCGCCCCGTCCTGCGAGACAAAACTCTACCCAAGTACCACGTAAAAAACGGCGAGGCACAGGACAAACCGCAAAGAAAAGCCGCGCCGAAAACGGCGCGGCGAAGAACGATTCCAGTTTACTTCAGCAACTTCCGTAGAATCGGGAAGACGAAGAGCGACAGGACTGCGCCCCACACGAGCGAGTTAAGCACCATGATGCACCACCAGAGGATGCTGCCGTCGGCAGCTCCGCAGGCAGAAGCGAGATCCACTCCCGGTCTCCCAAGGAATCCCTTGAAGATGAGAAACAGAATGAAGTGAAGCATGCTCAGCGGAACATTCGCGAACAAAAACGATTTCATGTAACCCTTCCTTTCTTTGCACTTTTGCGTCCGGTTCTTCCAGTAAACCGTACGGAGAAAATCTTACATCACCGACCTTTCGGTGTCAAGCGTGTTCAGCCGGGTAAGCGTAATCGGTCGCAACAAGTTGCGCCCCTCCCCGGCTTCTCAGCTTCCCCGCTGGCGGCGTCGGCCGTCTGCGTATTCCGCGTGTTCTGTTGAACAACCGACAGGCGGAAGGGTTACTTGCAATTGGCGCTCCGCGTTCCGGTATCGCAGGCATCTGCATGGATCACGGTGAGAACGCGGATGCGCCCCGAATTGACGCAGAAAATCCGAAAAAATGATTGACAACCGCCAACCGATAACCGATAATGATGCTGTTTCATAGAGGAAGGAGGCGGGAAATGAGAAGAGATTATCTGTCGGCGAAACGGTTCTTCTGGCTCGAATGCTCTATTTTCTTCACGGCTCTCTGTGCGCTGTGGAAGCCCCTTTCCGGCGTGGCGGACGGAAACGACCCGCCCGTGCTGACTGCGGACTCCTTTCTCGCCCCACTCGGCGACATCCGCTGCGGCATCTTCACCAACTCTCCCCTGCCGTCGGGCGCCGCGGCCTTCAGCAACGGGATTTCCTACCTTCCGCCCTCCGGCGACCTCCCGATGGGGATCTATACCAACGTGTACCCGTTCGACACCCCCTCCTACACGCTCTCCGACGGTTGGGACAGGGACTGTGAATGGTGGTATTACTTAGGCATCGCTTCGGTGGGTGATATCGACCAGAACGACTTCGCCGCAGCGACGCGGGGACAGGCGAAATGGTTTGCCCGCCAAGCCTCGTTTGCCTTGTCGCTCGAATATCCGGGGTCGTACACTTACGATGGCTTGATCTCCGCACTCGCAGCCTCGCTCATGCCGTCGAACGATCTCGCCCCGGTGACTGTCGGCGAGGTTAAAGACCTTTCGGTTCTTTTTTGGCTGCGGCAATACGAACAGCTTCAACAGGGAAACCTCATGTCTGGTCGCGATTCCCCTCCCTGGACGGGGACGAACCAGAACGACGCCGCTTTCGCCAACATCGGGCAGCTGAAGAACGCATTCTCTGTTTCAATTTACAGTGGTTTCGAAGAGTACGTCGATTCCGACAGGGACGGATTCTCGGACGACCTTGAACTCCTGTACGGCACGGACCCGTTCAACCCGGACACGGACGGGGACGGGTTGCCCGACGGCTGGGAATACGGGTACGGGCTGGATCCCCTTTCCACAGACGGTGACGACGGGATATTCGGCGATCCGGACGGGGACGGAATCGCCAACATCTGGGAGTACACACATGGACTGGATCCGTCTTCTGACGATGGGTACATGGATGATGACGAGGATCACGACGGACTTTATTTCGCGGATGAGTTCGCGCTCGATACCGACCCGTTCAACCCGGACACGGACGGGGACGGGCTGCCCGACGGGTGGGAATATTGGTACGGGCTGGATCCGCTTTCTCCAGACGGCGACGACGGCGCGTACGGCGACCCCGACGGGGACTGCGTCGCCAACATCTGGGAGTATATCCACGGCCTCGATCCGCTCTATGCCGAAAGCAGCGGCTATGACGACCTGGACGAAGACGGGGCGGAGAACGGGACTGAACTGACCTACGGAACGGATCCTCTGAATCCCGATACGGACGGAGACGGGCTACCCGACGGATGGGAATACTGGTACGGATTGGATCCCTGTTCAAACACCGGCGACGACGGCGCGAACGGCGATCCGGATGAAGACGGGTGGACGAACCTGGAGGAGTACATTTACGGGATGAACCCAACGGTTCCGGAAACCGATAGCGACAACGACGGCGTCCCCGACGCTTTGGAGCTGCACCTGTTCGGCGACTTGGCACACATGGATTCGCTGGACGCGCTCGATCCAGACGGCATCTCGCTGCTTCTCTTGTTCTGGAACGGGCTGGAGTACGGGATGAGTGTCATGAATTCCACATCCCCGGGCGACTATATCGTGTCGCAACTCCTTCCCGAATTGCCGTTCGGGTTTCCGAGAATGCACGGTTCCACGACAATCTGCGAGCGGACGGTCACGGTCGATACGCTGAACGGATGGCGCCAGTTCTTTCTCTCCGACATGGACTACGACCAATACCCGTTTCTTCAGGCGATGCATGGCGTGATCATCGAATGGACGGACAGTAACGGGACGAACGGGGTCTTTTCCGCGGCGGAACTGACGAGATGGAACGCGTTGCGTATCCCGTTAATTCCCTCCGCGAGTCCGACGCGTCTGACCATCCGGATCCGCGCCGCAGGGACAAACGTTTCAATAAGCGGAAGCCCCTGCCTGACGCAGTGTACGTCGCGGCTTTCCTATTCGGTGGTGGGCGGTTATGAATCGATGATGTCTGGAATGGACGGAGAACAGATTTTCCTTATAAACTGCCTGGACGAAGAGTATTACGTCACCGCGACACCGTATTGGGAATCCCCGCTGATGGACGGGGTCACTCTGTCAGGGATACCGGTCGCCGGACCGCCCGCGACTTTGAATGCCCTGTTCAGCTGCGAGGTGTCCGGGAACGGGAACGCTGCGCAGGATGTGACGTTCGTGCCGTCCCCCGGCGTATATGAACTTCCCGTATCGCCCGCCCCGTCCGAGGAGGCGGAGGATTCCGATCCCGTCATCCTCGTCGCCATCGCGCCGGGATTTAGATCCGGGATCGAGAGGGACTACACCGAGGTGTCGTACGACGAGTCCTCCGGGGACTACCCGGAGGGGGACGGCTACCCGCTCGACACGCCCTGCCTGCGCAAGGCGATGAACTCCACGCACTCCCTCACCAACTCGGTCACATATAAACGTTATTGGTATTCTTCGCAGGAGTTCGACATCGGCTGCCCCGGGGCGGGCGCCTACGTGACATGGGAGGAACAGCAGGACGGGCTGGTGATCGTCTATTTCGACGGGATGGAAGTCTGGCGCGGTTACCCCGACGGTGAGGAAGACGGATATGAGGAGTACACGGTATCGACCGGTTACGGGATCGATGACGACATGTGCTGTCCGGACGGGTGCGGCGGGGGCGACTGCGACGCGCTGGACGGGCCGAGCCTCGGCTCCGTCCGCTTCCGCCTCCTGCTCGGAAAGCCCGACGCGGGCACGATCTCCGGTTTCCTCTGGTTCGACTCCAGAAACGGGCTGGCCGTCACGCCGTCCTGCCTCTCGCTCCTGAAAAACGGGGACTCCACAGTCAGCGACGTGACATCGGGCGGCACCCGCCGCGTCACCTGCCACGACGACCACGGGCGCGACATCTTCATCTCCCCCGTCACCCGCGGGATCGAGATCAGCGTCTATCTCGAAGACTCCTCGCTCGACTGCGTCTGGCGGATCACGAACGTCAACGGCTCGGAGACTTCGATCAATTTCCAGAAGATCAGCCGTCTCGGCAACGTCATGCGAGACGAGACGTTCAGGCGGGTCGAGTCCGACACCCACTATTCGAAATGGGAGTGCGAGGACAACATCTCCGGGCTGACCGAGCTGCTGCACCGGACGGACACCCTTTCCGTCAACAACACCCGCGTCCTCTCACGTGAGACGCGCGACGCGTCCGGCTCGCTCCTATCCTGCGTCACGAACCGATACATGGTATTCGCGGGGAAGACCTCTTCCGTCCTCCGCGAGACCGGACGTTCGGAGCGGACCTGGTACGGCGGGGCGGACGTCTCGACCGTCTCCTACTGGGCTGATTTCAACAACCCGAAGCGGAACGGGAAGCCCCGGCTCTCGATGGCCACCGGCAAACCCTGGAGCTACAGGAGGTACGACGATTCCGGCAGGGAGACGATGCGCCTCGAAGAGTGGGGGAACTTCTCCGCCCCCCAATCCCTCAGGGACGGCGGGGACTGCGACCGGTTCTCCCTCCCGGAGGACGCCACCTGCACGATGACCGTCAGCGAGTACATCCCCCATTACGGCGACCCGTTCGACGAGGATAACATCGAGAAACCCCGCACGGAGTCCGTCTATCTCGTGTGGAACGGCGTCGCGACGCTGACCGGCCGGACGTGGTATATCTACACCCAGTCGGAAACCAACGGCGCCACGGTGACGACCGTCCGGACGATCCGCGCCGCCTCCCAGGCCGCGCAGATCGGCGACCCCGCGAACGCGGTCTCGATCCGCACCGCCTACGAGGACTACGGCGGCATCCCCTCCGTCCTGCGCGGGAGAACCCTGTACGAACGGGACGAAGACGGGACGGAACGGTTTTACGCGATTGACGCGGGAACGTTCGACCCCTCGACGCGGATGTTCATCCCCGGCGTCGGGAACACCGCGCTCCGCACGGTCACGCATACCTTCCGCGACGGGCAGGAGGCCGACACGCGGCGCGTCGAAGTCCAGGACTTCGATTCGGGGAACGCCCTGTACGAGGCGGAGCTGCTGACGGCGGACGGATCCGCCGTCTCGTGGACGGCGCACGCCTACGACGTCAAGGGACGCCTCCGCTCGTCCCTCTATTCGGACGGAACCTCCGAAACCAACGCCTGGTCGTGCTGCCGCCTCCTGTGGAGCGGGTCGCGGGACGGCGCGGTGACGCTCCGCTCCGCGCAGACCGGGCGCGACCGCCTCTACCACGCCTTCGAGGAGGTCTCCGCCACGAACCTCCCCGGACTCTCCGGCGGGGGCGGCCATCCCGTAACCCTCCATTTCTTCGACGCGCTGGGGCGCGAGACCAACGTGACGGAAACCGCCGCGCTCGTTCCCGGATCCGCCTCCACCCCGGATTTCCAGGCGATAGGGGGAAAAGCCGTCACGGTGACGGAATACCCGGACGGAACCGCCGACCGCCGGATCACGACCGACCCGCGCGGGCTCCGCACCCTCACG
>JAFYDR010000159.1 GCA_017544725.1 Kiritimatiellia bacterium | reverse complement strand
GCGCTGATCGGGCGGCGAACCGACAATCACCGGTTTGCCTCGCCATTCCGGATGATCCCGTTGTTCCACGGAGGCGAAAAAAGCATCCATGTCGATATGGAGAATGGTGCGTTCCATGCATTTCAGAATACCGCATTCCATTCCTCACACCAAGCCAAAAATGATTCAACAAACTTCAGTTGAAGGTTTCACCCGATGACGAATGACGAACGACAAGTGTTTGACGAGCTTGCTCGTCAAATCAGAAAGCGAAACGCGCTCGTAAGGTTCGTGCTTGATTTTTGACTTTGGTTGCCGTATCATTTTTGTGTTTTTTGGAAAGGATAGCGCAACTATGGCCAAAACGAACAATAATCATGCGGAAGAAAACGACGCCGAACGTCCATTGGGAGGGCGCGTCAAGCCTCGTATCTTAATCGTCACGCCGGAAATCACCTATCTACCTTCGGGCATGGGCAATATGGCAGATCGTCTCCACGCGAAAGCGGGTGGACTTGCCGACGTTTCCGCGTCGCTTGTCGCGGCATTGTTCGACCTACACGCGGACGTGCATGTTGCGTTGCCCCACTACCGCCGGATGTTCCACATCGAATCGGCGCAGGTCGTGAGCGACGAGCTGGCGATGTACCGCAGCCATCTGCCTGACTCTCGAATCCATCTGGCGGAAGACCGTTGCTTCTATTACCGCGATTCGGTTTACTCCGGTGAAAATGAGAACCCCAAACTCGCGCTCGCTTTCCAGCGTGAGGTGATCAACAACATCATCCCCTCCGTACAGCCGGATCTGATCCACTGTAATGACTGGATGACCGGACTCATCCCGGCTGCCGCACGGCGGTTGGGTATCCCCTGCCTCTTTACCGTCCACAATATCCACACGCACGACTTGACGCTCGCGCAGATCGAAGACTCGGGAATTGATGCGGCGGAATTCTGGAATAACCTTTTCTTCAAGAGGATGCCGTACAATTACGAGGAGTCGCGCAATACCAATCTGGTCGATCTACAGGCTTCCGGCATTTTCGCGTCACACTTCATCAACACCGTTTCCCCGACCTTCCTGAAAGAAGTCGTGGACGGCTGGTTCGATTTTATTCCCGAGGCAATCCGTCAAGAAATCCGCAACAAGTACCACGCGGGATGTGCCGCCGGTATCCTGAACGCGCCAGACAACGAGGACAATCCTGCAACCGACCGTCATCTAGAGATTACCTACACGCCGGAGACGGAGGCAGAGGGGAAACGCAGGAACAAGCTGATCTTCCAGCGGAAAGTCGGTCTGGAAGAAAATGCGGACGCACCGCTCTTCTTCTGGCCGTCACGACTGGACCCGGCGCAGAAGGGACCGCAACTGTTGACCAACATCCTCTACAAGTTCCTCGCCAAGTACCATACTGAGAAGGCGCAGATTGCGGTAGTCGCGAATGGCGCCTACCAGCAACCATTCCGCGACATCCTGCGTTTCCACGATCTGTACGGACGGCTTGCCGTCTGCGACTTCAACCAGCAACTCTCGAAAGAGGGATATGCGGCCTCCGACTTCACCCTCATGCCTTCGCTATTTGAGCCGTGCGGACTCCCGCAGATGGTGGGACAGCTCTACGGTTCGCTGCCGATCGTCCACGACACCGGAGGTCTGCACGACACGGTGGAACACCTGAATGTCGATGCCGACACGGGGAACGGGTTCTCCTTCGCAGTATATGACAGCTGGGGTCTCTTCTGGGCAATGGAACAGGCGATGATTTTCTGGCATCTGCCACCAGAAAAACGGGAACGCCAAATTCAACGGATCATGAAAGCCGCATCTCAACGGTTCAATCACCAGACCTGCGCAAAAGCGTATATCGACATCTACGAGAAGATGCTGAACCGCCCGCTTGTCCGCTCCTTCAAGTAGCCGTCGCATGAAAACAGAAGAAAAAAAACAGTGGCTCGACCTCTACCACAAAATCAATGAGGTGATGAAGCTCACGCCGTGGAAATGGTTGCGCCCAATCGATCTCTTCGGCATCCAACCGGCAGAAAAGGATGAACCGATCTTCGCATGGATCGATAAGAGGCTACTGGGCGGCTTGCCCTGCCTCCGCTTCCTGCTGGGGTGGAACGCCATCAACGAAATGTTGGTTCGTGTCCAATCTCCGCAGAAGCCGGTCGCCTCCTGGCTGCTTGAAATCCCAGCGCTCGAAGTCCTATTCCTGACAAGCAAACAACAATACGATTTCGAGCAGCGGTTGTTGAAACAACTCGGCAAACAACCGTCGGCTGAAAACGAGTGCGTCCCCATTTTCCGTTCGATTCGTCCCGGATTCCAGCCGTGGAGGCCGGATCCCGAAGAACGGGAACTCTTCTCCGTGCTTCTCTACCAGACATTGGGCGTCCTGCTTCGCACGGAGCAGAACAAAGAATTGTTGACCAGCCATTTTCCAGAGAAGATGCTTGTCGTCAGACAAGGGGAGGACGGCAAATGGCGGGACACGTGGGAACCTGTCCGTCCCTACGAGGACAAGGGAATCGCAGTTCGTCTGCCATCGTTTTTCATCCAGCAGTTCCAGCAACTTCGATTGCTTTCACAGACAACGGTACAACTGGATTTCCTGGCGGCACCTACCCCGCTCCCGCGTTATCCCCGGAAACGGCCTCCGTTCCACAATCTACTGTTTTTTGTCGATACGAAAACAGAAAAGTATTTCCATGGTCCATTCATCAGTGGAGAAAACGGGATTGAGGAGATGTGGAACCAACTTCCCTTTTATCTCCTGACCCTTTTCCAAAACTTGGGCGGTTGCCCCGGCACAATCGAGGTGAAAGGAGAACGCATCACCAACTTCTTCCGTGCGCTGGAAATCTACTTGCCGTTCAAGCTGGTTCATCGCACCCAACTGCAACTCCTCGACGATGCGTTGCAAAAGTTTTACCGCTCTCTCGCATAACGCGGACGCGGGCGACGCACCAGACGAAAGGAACGCACAGAAAGGAATCCCCACAAGATGAAACTATCCGAAGTGATTGAGAAATCCGGGCTGGAAGCCGTTCTGGTTCCACATCCGGATGCAGAAGTCGCCGGTGTCTATACATCCGACCTTCTGAGCGACGTGATGGCGCACTGCGAGGATGAGTTCCTGCTGGTGACCGTACAGAACCATAAGAACTCCGTCGCGGTCTGTACGCTCGTCGGTGCCCCCGCGCTCATCATCGTTCACAATCGCCCGTTGCCGGAGGATATGGTAGCTGCCGCCAAACAAGAAGGGATCGCGCTTCTGCGCACCAGCCTTGACCAGTTCGGCATTTCCGTTCGACTCGCAACCATCTTAGGAATCCAAAAATGAATGTGATGATCACCGGCGCGACCGGTTTGTTGGGACGGGAGGTCTTCCGAGCCTTCCAGAAAAAAGAGTGGAATCTCACAGGCACGTCGTTCCGACGTAAGGCTCCCGGACTCATGCGCGTGGACTTGTCACAACCAGACACGATTCAAGATTTTCTGAACTCGCACCTGCCCGCCGTAATCGTCCATACCGCAGCCGAACGGCATCCGGATGTCAGTCTGAAGGATCCAGCAGGGACAAGGCGACTGAATGTGGAGGCAACTGCCGCCATCGCAAGCTGGGCCGCATCCCATGGCACCTTCGTCCTCTATCTTTCGACCGACTACGTATTCGACGGTACACAACCGCCCTACCGTCCGACCGACAAACCGAATCCACTGAATGACTACGGGCAGAGCAAACTTGATGGCGAACAGGAGCTTCGTTCCCACGCACAGAAGTCTTCGGTGATCTTGCGCGTGCCGATCCTCTATGGTCCCTGCGAAACGCTCTCCGAATCCGCCGTGACGGTTCTCGCCGACCAGATGAGGCGACTGACGGAACCGACGCTGACGGTTGAGGACTGGGCAACCCGTTACCCAACCTATACGCCGGATGTCGCATACACCATTCTCCAACTGGTCGAATATCGTCTCTCCCACCCCGATTTCCACGGGATTGTCCACTGGAGCGGAGACGAGGCATTGACAAAATACGGCATGGCACGAATCATTGCTGAACAGATTGGATTCCCCGTGGAGCGTCTGGTTCCCAACCCCGCACCACCATCCGGCGCAACTCGTCCGAAAAACTCGCACCTCGACTGTTCCGTACTGGAGCAGTTACACATCGGACGCCGTACCCCATTCACGGAAGCAATCCGCACGGTGCTGAACCCAGCCTAACAGGAAACGCGATGGATCAGAAAAACGTGACAAACGAGACGAACAAGACGGACAAGACTGTTTCACTTATGGGCAGGTGGCATGTCTTGGAAGTCCTGTATGTCGCAGATGTCCCGTTACCCCCGAAAGGAAAACTATGAAACCACATACGAGCAAGTACTTGATCACATCCGTTCTTTTGGCGTTTTCTGCGCTCTCATCAATGGCACACGGCATCTTGTCCGTGGTCGGTCCCGACACAGTAGATGTGGGAGTTTATGACTCATCCAATCTGCCACCGATTTCCTTTACGCTACGGAATACGGGTGATGCGCCATTACATCTGACGCATGTCGTCTCTACCTGTCGTTGCCTAACACTCGGAACCTACCCGAAACAGTTGTTACCTGGCGCAAAAGGTACGCTCACCTGCGCCGTGAACACGGAGGAAACCAAGGGCGAGAAATTCTGCGGCACGGTGATGATTGAAAACAATTCCCAACAGACGCCATTCTCTCATGTCACCGTCAAGAGTTCGCTCCCATGGAACCGCTCTGTCCTCTATCGTACCCCCCGCGTCTTCCCCGCCACCGAATATCGAACGAATGGTATGGAAACGATCTTCTATGAAGGCGAGCCGTTCAAGGGAAAACCGACGCGCGTCTTTGCCTATCTCGGAATGCCCGCCGTTCCTCCCGGGCAGAAGGTTCCCGGCATCGTCCTGGTACACGGCGGTGGCGGATCCGCCTTTTACAGATGGGTGAAACTGTGGAACAGCCGAGGCTACGCGGCGATCTCAATGGACACCTGTGGTGCCATCAGCGGAAACACCGTCGGGAACGAACAACGCGCCCATTACCGACATGACTACTCCGGTCCTGCCGGCTGGGGCGATTTCAAAAACGCAGAAGCACCTGTCACCGACCAATGGACTTATCATGCGGTTGCCGCCGTCATACGAGGGCACTCGTTACTACGAGCCCAGCCCAATGTCGATCCAGCACGCATCGGCATTACAGGCATCTCGTGGGGCGGATACCTGACCTGTATCGCGGCGAGTGTCGATGATCGTTTTGCCTTTGCCGTCCCTGTCTATGGTTGCGGTTTCCTCGATGAAAATTCCGCATGGAAGGACAATGCTTATGACCGCGCTGGCGTGGAGCTAGGAACCAAATGGGCTAAGCTTTGGGACCCGCGTCACTTCCTGCCGCTCTCGAAAACGCCGTTCCTTTGGGTGGATGGTTCAAATGACTTCGCGTATCCAATGGACTCGCTGCAGAAGAGTTATCGGTGTCTCGCCGTCCCTTACTCACTCTGTGTCCGGCTGCGGATGCCGCACGGCCACGGTGCGGCAGGCGAGAACCCTGCAGAGATTCTTGCTTTCGCCAACCAGATGGTACGTGGTGGCAAGAAGTTACCTTCCATCGGTCCATTGAAACGTAATGGGGCAAAAGTCTCCGCTTCGTATTCCGCTGGAGAATACCGTATCAAGCAGGCTATCTTGAATTACACGACCGACAGCGGACGCTGGCAAAAACGGCTCTGGAAAGAAACGCCCGCCATATTCGACCCGAAAACCGTCACGGCGGAGTTGCCTCCGAACACCACCGTCTATTACTTGAATCTGGTGACGGAGGAAAACCTGGTTATTTCATCCCAGCATGAGGAGCTGCCACATGATTGAGAAATTTGGTCTCTATCTCGTCATTACCAATCCAGTCACCTCCTATGAAAAATGTACGGAAGCTGCCGTCGCAGAGGGACTGCGCTATGTCCAGCTT
>JAFYDR010000158.1 GCA_017544725.1 Kiritimatiellia bacterium | reverse complement strand
CGTGGGCGTGAAGAATGAAGAGATAAAAATGAAGAATGAAAAAGAAGGGAAACGCCACAATTCTTCATTCGTCATTTTTCATTCTTCATTCCAAGCGGAGCGAGAGGGAGGCGGTAGAGGATCTGTGTGTACTCGTAGCGCGGGGTGGGGTGAGCCTTGTTCGCGAAGGTAGTTGTGTACGTTCCCTCGAAGTACAGATAGGGCGAATCGGGATTCCATCCTTCTGTGTGGATGAGGGGATTGTAGAATGTGTAGTTGTCGTGCGATACAACCTTCACTGCGTCTTTCCACGGACCCAATGGCGTTTCCGCCTCCGCATACCAAATCTCGCCCAGGTACGAACCTTCACCGTGTTCCTCGCAGAAGATTGTCACCCACCGACGTCGGTATCCGCTCCAGGCGATGGATCCGCGATGCACACGCACCTGTCGCCCGCCGTCGCGTGCTACGACTGTCCGTTGCGGGTTCAGTAGCTGCCACCGAGTGCGATCCTGCCAATCCTCCCACGTTGCAGGGCACTTCAGGTGAGGAAAGGGATCACCGAAGAGCAGCCACTCTGTTCCCCCGTCGTCACGCCAAAGAACGGGATGGCCGTCGGTGAAAGTCGGCGGCTTCGGCGATTCCTCCGTGTGTTTCCACACCGTGTTGAGTTCGCGGAAACGTCCCGCCTCCTCGTCCCATTCGCACTGTCCACAACGGTAGGGCGTCAGCGGCGGTTTGATTTTGATGTACGAAGCACAGAGGTGATCGTTCCCTTCGCCGTCCTTCAGCGTGACGGTTCCGAAAATCCAAGTTGGTCCATCCCCTTCGAATCGCGCCAACGCGGTCGGTTTTGTCGCGCCGTCGTTCCGTACGGGGAGGTAACGGAACGGCAAGGCGAGCGGCGGTGAGAGCGAGTCCCAGTCAGGAATCGGTGTTGTCGCGCCTGTGGCGTGGAAGATACCGAGCGGGTAGTGCGGCAGACTGGTGTCGCCCCAGAACCAGTAGAGGCGGTTTCGGAGGACAGCGGTCTGCACCGTATCGCAACCGAACTCGCCGCTCTCGCGCCAGTCTAGCCGTTCGCCGCATTTCTGGCTTTCGGCGAACAAGCCACCGCCAGTGAGGCGTCCCAACCGTTGGGCGAGGATTGTCCGCGACACCTCGATCCGTTGCCGACCGCCGGGCATCGGAATGAAGCGTACGCCGCGATAGCCGAATCCGTCCTTCGGCACCTCATATCCGTTTCCGTACAGGAAGAACCAGGTTTCGCGTCCCATCAGTTCCGGCGCATCGAGGGCGATGACGCCCGCGTTGTCCGTAACGAAACGGAGTTGGTGGACGGTACGCAACTCTACCAGCGGAACAGGAAATCCAGTCCCCTTCTCGACTACTTCGACGCGACAAGGTTGCGCGGCCATCGCGCACGACCATGCGCCCAACAGTACACCTGCCAAATGTCTCGCAATTCTTTTCATGTCCACATGATACCAAACTTGCGGCTGGTGCCGCAAGTTTGGAGCTGTACGGCGGAGCCGCCAGCAGGGTGCTTTGCGCCAGCTGAAAGGCTGGGTAAGCCAGTTAGGCGAGTTAAGTAGATGATGAATCCAGTCGTCGATTAAGGTCGATGGTCACGCTTGTCGTGACCACTCATCCCCTAAAGACAAGAGGTGACACAATCCAACTTCGATAACTTCGCTGTGTGAAGTAGTGACGAAAGACGAATGAGACCGGTCTTGTTTGTTCCGTCCGTCTCGGTTGTCTCGTCATTTGGCGGTGTCTGGAGTCCGGTGCTATGGAACGGACAAGCTGCCTGTTCTACTACGAAGCACCCCGTTTATTTCGGGCAACGGGGACGTTGCCCCTCCCAAAGCCGCGTAGTGGCGACACAATCCAACTACCTAACCACCCAACTACCGAACTGTTCGCAAAGCGAACCCCGGGGGCAGCTATCACCACATGAAATACTACAGTTCTTCATTCGTCATTTTTCATTCTTCATTCCGAACGAAGTGAGGCAACGGGGACATTGCCCCTCCCGTTTTCGTTTGTCATTCGTCATTGCCGCCGTTAGGCGGCACTTTATTCTTCATTAGCGGCAAAGCCGCCGAACTTTCGCCTTGCTTGCGCCGCTGGGAAAGGGTATAATAAAGTCTCACTTTTTGGTGCGGTGCGCCTTTTCATTTGGATGAGGCGTCAGGACCAATGTAACTGAAAAAAAGGATGTGGATTATGGCAAGCGCAGACAAACCGAAGACCAAGAACAAGAAGCTTCTCGCGTGGGTTGAGGAGATTGAACGGCTTTGCAAACCGGATCAGGTTTACTGGTGCACGGGGAGCAAGAAGGAGTGGAAGGCCATCTGTGAAGAGATGGTGAAGAAGGGACAGTTTATCAAGTTGAACTCCAAGAAGCGTCCCGACTGCTATCTGGCCCGTTCCGATGCGTCTGACGTCGCCCGCGTCGAAGGCCGCACCTTTATCTCCTCTAAGAAAGAGATCGACGCCGGTCCGACCAATCATTGGCTGGATCCCGAAGAGCTCAAGAAGACGCTTCTCGATCCGAAAACGGGACTCTTCGCTGGTTGCATGAAGGGCCGCACGATGTATGTCATCCCGTTCGCGATGGGACCTGTTGGTAACCCAATCACGAAGTACGGCGTGGAGATCACGGACTCTCCTTACGTTGTGGTGAACATGGAGATCATGACCCGCGTAAACGCGGACGTCAAGAAGGCAATTGATAACGGCGCGGAATACGTGCCTTGCCTGCACTCCGTCGGCGCTCCGCTGAAGAAGGGGCAGAAGGACAAGGCGTGGCCGTGCGCTCCGATGGACAAGAAGTACATCGTGCAGTTCCCTGAGGACGGCTCGATCGTTTCCTTCGGTTCCGGTTACGGCGGCAACGCGTTGCTTGGCAAGAAGTGCTTCGCGCTCCGTATTGCCACCACGCTCGCTCGTCAGGAGGGCTGGATGGCCGAACACATGCTGATCCTGAAGCTCACCTCTCCGGAGAAGAAGGTTCACTACATGACCGCTGCGTTCCCGTCTGCCTGCGGCAAGACGAACCTCGCCATGATGTTGCCGAAGCTCAAGGGCTGGAAGCTGGAGACAGTCGGTGACGATATCGCCTGGATCAAGCCCGGACCGGATGGCCGCCTCTACGCGATCAACCCCGAAAACGGTTTCTTCGGCGTTGCCCCTGGCACCTCTCAGGACTCCAACCCGAACGCGTTGGAATCCTGCAAGCGCGGGACGATCTTCACGAACGTCGTGTTGACCGATGACGGTGACATTTGGTGGGAAGACATGGGAATCGATGCGCCGGAACACGGTATCGACTGGAAGGGCAACGATTGTTGGCGCGCCGTTGACCGTCCCGACAAGATGGTTCCTCGTCAGGGCGCGAAGTACGCCGAGTTCAAGACCGAGGAATACAAGAAGGCGAATGGCGGACAGCCCTACGTGGCGGCCCACAAGAACTCCCGTTTCACCGCTCCGGCGATCAACTGCCCGGTGCTGGACAAGGCTGGATTCGAGGGAATGTTTGCCGGCAAGCCGACTGGTGTGCCGATCGACGCGATGCTCTTCGGCGGACGTCGTCCGAGCACCATCCCGCTGGTCAATCAGGCGAAAGACTGGACGCATGGTGTCTTCATGGGTGCCGCCGCTGGTTCCGAAGTGACCGCTGCGATCATCTCCGATCAGATCGGTCAGGTGCGCCGCGACCCGATGGCGATGTTGCCGTTCTGCGGCTACAACATGGGCGACTACTTCACCCACTGGCTGACGATGCCGATCATCACCGATGCTACCAAGTTGCCGAAGATCTTCTTCGTCAACTGGTTCCGCAAGGATGCCGACGGCGACTTCATGTGGCCGGGCTATGGTGACAACAGCCGCGTCCTGAAGTGGATCTGTGAGCGTATCGAGGGTAAGGTTGATGCACAGAACACGCCGATCGGCTTCATCCCGAAGGTGAAGGATATCGACCAGACCGATCTGGACGACGACACCAAGAAGAACCTTCCCGAACTGCTTAAGGTTGATAAAGATGGTTGGAAGAAGGAACTCGCCGGACTGGAAGCGGATTGGGCGAAGAAGGCAAACTTCGAAGGTCGTCTGCCTTACGCGCTGAAGGCGAAGCTCGCCGAAATCAAGGCTGGCGTCGAAGCCATGAAGTAAGCTGGTAGCTTGGAGCTTTTAGCTTCCAGCTGTGAGCATCAAAAGAGGGGACTCGCGAAAGCGTGTCCTCTCTTTTTTATGCGTTTGCTCGGCTAGGCGGACGCGACGGAGCGCGCCCCTCCCATTCGATTGTATTCGATAGCTACCGATGACACGCGACAAACGACGAGCGACACGCAACCTTCATTCTTCATTTTTTCTCTTTTTCATTTTTCATTGCGGCTCTCGTCACTGTTGCTGGCGGCATCGCCAACAATTTCAAGCCGCAAAGCGGCGATTTAACCTTTTAATTGCTGTCGGCCTTTGCGTTTCACATACTCGCAAGTTTCCGCATACAAGTCGGGGTAGATGTTGCCGAAAGCCTGGCATTCTTGGAGTGACTTCATCAGCTCATCGTACCACTGTTGCCCGCCACGTACTCGTGCGTCATCCGTCAATGCTTCGTAGAGAGCTCGGATTTTATGGTACCAAGATGACAACATTTCGGATAATTCCCGACGTTCCTCCTCTTCAAGGGTTCCCGTATCGCAATCCTGCAGTCCCTTGAGAATCATCGGCATCTGTTGCTTGGCGAGTTTGAGAGCTGGCATCGTCCCACCCTGTGGAGCTTTCTCAACACGGTCTAAACACTTTACGAGAAACTGCGGATCATTGGGATCGATTCCGATCATCTCATGAATGTCATCCGGAGTTAGAGTCAACTGGGTGAATCGTTGATCAAGACGGGAATGAAACTCCTGTGCTATACGGGCCGTTTCGTCTCCACCGGCTCCAGCCTTTTCGGCTTCGCCCTTTAGAATCAACAGAAATGATAGGGCTTCGTTTGTCACCACCGCCTCTAGTTCCCGATTAACCCGTTTTTCCAACTCATCGAAAAACGGAACCAGAATGGACTGGATCGTTACAGACCAGTCGCGGAGGTAACCGGCGAGTTGCGTCTTTTGCAAACTTTCGACTGTTGCCGAAAGGTTTATCTGTGCATTTTGGAGTGCCCACTGTACGCTCGTTACCAGCCCAGCCCAACTCTCCGGCTTGATAGAGGAAAGTTCCCAGAATGGGTGATTTTCTCTCGGCGGCGTCGCCCCCGAGATGGAGAATATGCCGAAGAAAATGGAATACGGATTCGCAGACACGGCCGGTACTAGTACACACCGCATCCAATCGCCTTTCCAAGCGTCGTTCAGATGGTACGGGAATTGGCTCGTCATGGCGAGGTCAGTGATCGCTGGTTGGAAACGGACAGACCATTCAGGATCGCAGATAATGGGTGTACAGGTAGAAAGGAACATCGCCAGTTCATCTGGTGCAATCTGAATAATACCGGATTCCGAAGCTCGTATCTTTTTCAATGCGGCTTCCCAGATTCGGATGTATTCCGCACGGATTTCCGGTGCCAGAAATTGTGTTTGGAACTGAACATATTTCATGAATTTGAACCAATCGCGGTCCGTAAACAAATAGCGCCATGCGAGAATTGCCTCGTTGATTTGTTTCCAAGACATTTCAAATGACGGTCGGTAGAGGTTGTTATCGCGGAAGCGTGCTTGCAGCCCTACTACGGTTGCCACGACGTTTACGAAGAAGGCGGGCTGTTTCTCTGCGTCCAACTTAAATTCAGCAGACTTCTCATCCATCGTCTTCTGTAAATCGGGGAAGAGTGTTTCAACCTTTTGCGGTGTCGGCTCTAGGGGTTGTGAATGAACCGCTTCCAGCCAAGCGGATGTGAATCGTCTGCTTTGAATCGCCCGTTGCACGGCAGACGGCAATGCGTCAGCTGTTCGTCCGGTGCAATCTCGTAGCGCCTCAAACACAAGGTCTATCGCGATCTTCCGATCTTTGTCAGTAGCACACTCGTTGATTCGTGCAAACACATAGCCGAAAAGGAAGAAAACTTCGGCAAGTTGCTCGTGGAAATCAATGCTCTGGAAAAGGGCGAAATCCTCCGTTCGGAAGTAAAACATCTCCGCCTTTTCCGCAAGGACTGTTAGTGCCTTCGAACGGCGCGGTTCCAGTTCCGTCAGCACCTTTTCTAGATATGCTCTCCACTCCGCCTCGTCGGAAAAAGTGAAGGGGCGGAGTACCGTGTTGTTCAGCAAGTCCAACAGAATTCCGCACAGTACCCATGTGTTGTCGATCGTCTTTTGCGGTACTGGTTTCTGTAAAAGATCATCTACCAAGAAACGCATACTGTGTAAAAATGAGATTTTTTTGACAGTTCCATGCTCATCCGTTTCATTCCACCACCAGCATAATGGATCCGCTTCTACCTCTGCCAGAAACAACACATACTCCAAAGAACGGGAAATCCATTGTCCGACATCTTTCACATACCCTTCTAGATCCTGCGAAACGATGTCGAAGACCTCCCATGTTTCCAGAATGTCCAGCCGATCTGCTAGAAATGCGGTCACCTTTTTCGCGCACAGTTCCCACAGCTCGGAACAGATTTGTTCGCGTCTCGCATTCGCCGTCTTCTTCGTCTGCTCATCTCCAGAGAATGTGACTGGGCGGATCACGCTGTCGATCAAACGGTAGAGTTGCAATGGGTTCCGTTCTCCGGGAAGTGCTTCCGTCAGCTGGCAGCGTATCGCCGCATCCACCATCGCACGGCAATAGGTTTCGGCGTAGTCGGTTTTTCGCAGTTCCTCATGCGTGAACAGTTTATCGACGACAAGCTGCCACTCGTCGTGGAACGGCGGTTCCCAGCCGAACTTACCGCACCTGAAGAGAAAGTGGTTGCAGAAACAATCTGGAAGGGAAACATCGTGGAATTCAAAAGGACTGAGCGAAACTTCGCGCATCCTGAGGATTTCTCCGAGAGCCTTTTTTATTTCTGCTTCCTCGGACGATCCACGTCCGATCCCGAACGTAGCCTCCAGAATCTGGGCAAGGGGAACGGTCTTGACACCTTTTTGGTAGAAGGCAATGAGCAGATGCAATACCGCTAAGATTCGATGCAGCGATTCCTCCTCCAGGTTCAGATAACGGCATCGCTTCTGCCACTCCTTCTGCACGGCATCCAGCGGATTCGGGGATTCACCCTGAAACGCGATTACTTGCAGAAAACGGATTAACTCTGCCGGATTTCCGCGCGCGAAATTCTCCGCTGCGTCAAATTGCCGTCCGCTATACCGCTTCTGTGCCAACTCGTAGGCGTCCGCGCAACCATTTTTCTCAACCAGCAACGCAGAGGCTTTTTTTAGGAATCGCTCGCTTTCTTGCGCGTTTAACGTCTCAAACTGAAACGCCCAATGAGCATACTCGGAACCGAGTGTCTCGTTGCATGTGCAGAGGAAGACCAACCGAAGCGCGATCTTTGTCAAATCCGCCACCTGTTCTTTCAACTTCTCGCACTCCTTGTACAATACCTCCATCTCTTTCGCCATCAAGGTTCGATTACAACGGATCAAAAACGTCACGTGGGAACGACCGATATTCTCCGCGAAATTCCTGACCGTTGTCATAACTTTGCCGAAATCTTCGACGCGTTCGCCTTCATAGCGTATCTGGTAGATCGGATATAGTTCTTTTGGAATTGCGCGGCAAACCGTCTCGCGGCGTCCGCATGGACGCGAACCGTACAGGAAAACGACATCGCTCATCTTTTTCTTCCACCGTGCGAGTCGTTCTGCTACCGCGCGTCTCGCCGATTTTTCACCTGCGTATTCATCCGGTGAAAGATAAACCAGTTTCGGAGACTTTCCCACGTCCAGAGGAATGCGTTCGATGTTGTACTGATCTAAAAGATCGGTTTCCGTCTTTCCCGGCATGTCTTTCTTGGACGGCTGTACAAACCGCACCGTCTGCCAGGCGGTCACAATCGAGCCGCTAATCCACTGTACCCATTTTATCCATCCCGTAAGTTTCGGATGTTTGCTCAACAGTTCTCCAATCCACGGAAGCCGGGACAGCATCTCCCAAAATTTATCGGAGGAACTAAAAAATAACGCGAGTCCGATTACGATCCAAATCCATCGTTTCCATTTACCGTTCTGATTCATCTTTTTGCGTTTTTCCTTTCGGCATACATAAGCGACATATCTCAACCAACTGTTGTCGATAACAGTCGAACGGACACACAGAAGCACATCCCTCCCGTGTGGGCGCCTGAGAGCTAACCCGCTCACCGCGTTCGTCGAGACCATCAACTACGCGTCCCTCCCCCGCGTGGTTGCCTGAAAGCTAACAGCGAGAAGCTGAAAGCTACGCGAAGCGCACATGTACGCTTCGCGTCACTCGTAGCGGAGGCAGTCGATGGGGTGGAGGCGGGAGGCGCGGAACGCCGGGTAGAACCCGAAGAAGACACCGACCATCGCGCTGAATAGGAACGAGACAATGATGGACGAGGGCGTGATGAGGATCGGCCAGTGCTGCACATCTCCCACGATCTTTGCGCCCGCTACCCCGAAGATCACACCGATCAAACCGCCGACCGTGGAGAGCAGGATTGATTCCGTAATGAACTGCAGCAGAATGTCCAGCGGTGTCGCGCCGATTGCCATGCGCAGTCCGATTTCGCGCGTACGTTCTGTTACCGACACCAGCATGATGTTCATGATACCGATACCGCCAACCACCAGCGAGATCGCCGCGACGGTCGTCAGCAGGATGGTCATCAGGCTGGAGACGGATCCGATCGTCTTGGAGATCTCTGCCATGTCGCGGAGGTCGAAGTCGTCGTCGGCGTTCCGCCCCAGCTTGTGGCGCTGACGCAGGAGCGCGCTAATATCCTTTTTCGCTGCTTCGGTGTCGTCCAGCGAGTAGAGACTCACGTTCAGCATGTTGACGTTGTTGAAAATCGAGTTCTGCAGAACGCGCTTCACCGTCGTGTACGGTGCAATGATCAGATCGTCTTGATCTTGCCCGAAGTTATTGCTTCCCTTCTTCTCCATCACGCCGAGAACTTTGAAGGGCATATTCTTGATGCGGATGACCTTGCCGATCGGGTCGTTCTCGCCGAAGAGGTTGTCCGAGACCGTCTGCCCGATGACGCAGACGCGCGATCCTTGGCGCTGTTCGTCCTTGTCGAAGAAGACACCCTTGGACACGTTCCAGTTGCGGACTTCGGGAAAATCGACGGAGACGCCCTGTACCTGCGTCGCCCAGTTGTTCTCCTGATAGATAACCTGACCATTGGCGCGAACGATCGGGGAGACACAACGCACGAAATACGAGATGTCCTCAGCAATCGCTTGGCCGTCTTCCGCCGTAAGCGTCTGGGCGCCGCCGGAGCCAGTACGGACACCGCCGGTGTTACGGCTGGCGGGGAAGATCATAATCATGTTGTTCCCCATGCTGTTGATCTGGCTGACCATCATGGTGGAGGCACCCTGCCCGATGGAGACCACGGCGATCACGGCGGCAATACCGACAATGATACCGAGCGCGGTCAGGAGCGAGCGGGTCTTATTCCGCCAAATGGCGCGCATCGCCACTTTCAAAATCATGAAAAAATTCATCTGCCGCCTCTCCCTTACGTGTGCGCTTCCGGATCGTCCGCCGACTCGAACTTCGCGCCCTTGATGATCTTGCCGTCGCGCACGACGATGTTCCGTTTGGCGTAATGCGCAATATCGTCTTCGTGCGTCACCATCACGATGGTGATCCCTTCGTTATTCAACTGCGTGAAGAGCTTCATAATTTCCACGCTGGAGCGTGTATCCAAGTTCCCCGTCGGTTCATCCGCGAAGAGAACAGGTGGATTACACATCAGCGCGCGGGCGATGGCAACGCGTTGCTGCTGTCCGCCGGAGAGCTGGCCCGGCGTGTTCATGATACGCGTACCCAGCCCGACGCGCTCCAGCAGTTCCGTGGCGCGTTCCCGCCGCTTGGAGGCGGGGAAGGTGCGGCTGTAGAAGGTCGGCAGCTCAACGTTCTCCAATGCGCTGGTGCGCGGCAACAGGTTGAAATTCTGGAATACGAACCCCAGCTTCTCGTTGCGGATGTGGGCGAGTTGCGTCGCCGTCATCCCACTCACTTCCACGCCGTCCAGCAGATAGTTGCCGGAGGTCGGCACGTCTAGGCAACCGAGAATGTTCAGCAGCGTACTCTTGCCCGATCCCGATGCGCCCATGATCGCGACAAACTCACCGTTGTCGATCGAGAGCGAAACCCCGTCCAGCGCATAGGTCGTCATGTCGCCGACCGTGTACGACTTCACCAGGTTCTTGACTTCAATCAGCATGGCTCACTCTCCCTGCCGCCGTTAGCGCGGTCCGCCCGGTCCGCCGCCACCGCTTCTCCGATTTCGCCTCGGCATATTCGGCATGAACGGATTCTTCGTCTCCTTGGATGCCGCCGCAGTTGCCGCCTGCATCCCGACGATCGCCTCTTTACCGACGAGATCGATGTCGCATTCCTTCAGTTCGTACTTCGTGCTGTCGGTGATGCCCACGCGTACCTTGATGTCCTGCGGAATTCCGTCCTCACCCAAGATCCAAATTTTGCGACCTTTGATTTCCGAGACGAATCCCAGAGGTGTGAAGCGCAGCGCGCCAGCGGGAATCAGCGTGGCATCCTTCGCCTCCGCCACTTTGATGGAGATATTTGCCGTCATACCGGGGAAGAGCTTCTCCTCCGGATTCTCCGCCTCGATGATGACGGGGTAGGTGACGACGTTGCTCGTGGTCGTAGAAGCCAGGCGAATCTGTTTCACGCGCCCCGTGAAGGTCTGGCGGTAGGCATCGACCGTGAACGTCACCAGCTGGTTTACGCGGATGCCGCCAACGTCCGCCTCCGGTACGCTCGCCTCCACCTGAATCTTCTTGAGGTCCTCCGCAATGGTGAAGAGCTTCTGCGCGGACATGGAGGAGACAACCGTCTGTCCCTCATCGACATCGCGCGAGATGACGACGCCGTTCACGGGTGCGCGGATCGTGCAGTAACCCAGATTCGTGTCCGCCTCATCCGCATTCGCCCGGCTCTGTTCCACCGTCGCCTGCGCCACCTTCAGCTGCGCCTTCAAGGAATCGACCTCGGCGGCGGAATCGTCCAGCACGGACTCGGCCACCATCTCCTTTTTACGCAGTTCCCGATTCCGCTTCAGCGTTTTCTCCGCCAGATCGAGTTTCACCTGAATGTTCTCGACACTCGCCTCGTTGGACTTCAACTGTGCCTTCGCCTTGATGGACGCAGCCTTGTACACGGCGGGATCGATCTCCGCGATCACCTGTCCGTTCGTCACGACGGAGTTGTAATCCACGTACAGGTGGAGGATCGGTCCGTTCACCTGCGTGCCAACCTCAACCTCCTTGATCGGCGCGATCGTCCCTGTCGCGGTTACGTCCTGCACCACGTCGCCTTTCGCGATCGTCTCAGTACGGAAGCGGTTGACCTTGACCGCACTCGGCTGTTGCTTGTACCAATACCAACCGCCAGCGCCAGCGCCGCCGAGAATGATAAGAACGAATAACAGTTTTTTCATAAAGCCCTCATTGCGTGTGAATGTCCCATTAGTTTATCTTTTCCTATCTTCTAGGTCAACTCACTGTTTTTCCAAAATTTTTGTGAAATTCGCCCGTCCCTCCCGTTCGATTGTAGTCGATCGCAATCGATGATATACGACAAACGACACGCGACATGCCGCCTTCATTCTTCATTTTTATCTCTTCATTTTTCATTGCCGCCTACTTCTCAGCCTCTCAGCTTCCCCGCTTTTCAGCTGGGCGGCTTTGCCGCCCTATGAAGTTATAGGCAAGGCGAAGTAGAGCCTGTATGGGCGTCGTTTGTTCTTCACTTTCATCATGACGATGAATGCCCATTTCACGTCGTTGAGACTTTCGGGAACCGAGAACCCGAACCGCCAGATTTTTGGAATAAGCTGACCTTCCTGCTGATAGCAAGAGGAAGTGGAGACAACAATCTTGCGCCGATGCTTACCGCCCGTCCATCTCGCGCCTTCCAAAATGATTTCCAACGACTCCACTTCGTCCGCCCGCTCTAGTTTCCAGTCGATCTGCGCACCGGCACCGGGTGTCCACATCGCGCACGAAAGCGTCATCGTGAACTTGGGTGACGTTAATTCGTGCACAAGTCCTCGGAAAAACACGGCGACAAGCACGATTCCAATGATTGGGAAAATCGCGAGGGAGTAGAAGACGGGGCTGAAATTTTGAAAGATACCGCCAACATAGAATCCGAATAGCAATCCCCCGGTGAGGAAATTCCAGAAGATGGCGAAACAACCCAGTCCGGCCAATTCGCCATGCGTACACGTCAGCGGGTAACTTTCGAAGGTAGATGGTATCGCCTCCTTTTGCCGCAACGCGGAGAAAAGCATCCCGATTCCGCTCATCATGATGCCGATCCCAGCGATGCCGAATAACCCCATCGCCACGATGGGGAACCACTCGTCAAGAGCCACAGAACGGACGAGTACGCTCTTGCGGGGATCGGTCGGCGAAACGTATGCCGTTATCATGTTCCCGACTTTGTAGCTTTCCGCCTTACGACGATGGCTCTCATAACCGCTCGTACTGATTTCGACTGGGGAGTACCTGTCGCTCTCGTACGTATGTCCGTTCACGACATATTCATACCCGACGCGGACGGAATAGGTGGTCGAACGTCGCCGTCCTCTGGACTGGTGCGAACAAAGACCGGAGTAGAGCACTTTTGCAGAGACCGGTACATAGTTGTTCGTCTCGCCACGGCCTTGTAGCCTGGAATAAGCACCGATGGTCCCGAATAAGGTGAACGGGAGCGAAAATAGGATGACCATCAGAGCCGGAGAGAATTTGCTGAAACGGGACGACACGAGACCGTGGACGGACGGGAACGCGGATGCAATCAAGAAGACACCGATGCCAAAGAGGAGCGCTAGGCCTATAACGGGAAGACCTCGTTTCACAACATCCATGCCTCCGTCATCATTTTTGAAGACCGGCTCCACGCGAAGAACGGCATCCGAAGGTGACTTCGGATTCACGCGGCAAATCTGCATTTTGCCCGGTGCGTACTTTTCAAGAAGCGGACGCCTTTCAGCGAGACGGGTGAAAACGAATTCGTTCTCGTCCGGTTTGCAAAGCGAACGGGAGGTATATTTGCGATCCTTGTATTTGTAGGAGAAGGAGACGGACAGGGCGAAACGATCCAGCCGTTTTTGTACAACCTTCGAGTGGATAATTCGGCACGGAACAGGTTCGTAGTCGCTGAGTGCGGGCAGAAGGAAATTGCGGGCGAGGAGCCACGCGAAGAAAGCGGTCAACGCAAGAATCACACATCCGATGATCAAGCGTCCTAATTGGAGTCCTTTCTTCTCTTTTTGATTACTCATTCACACGCATTCCTTTCCCCCTGTCCCCTATCGTCATGGACGAGCGTTAGTATATACCATTCTATTTGAAATGGCTAGAGGGCAATGACAGGCGGCGAAGTCGGCAATGAAATGGTTAAATCGCAGTTTTCGACTGCATTAAATCGGGCTACGCCCTTTCAATGGATCGTACTGTCAATTTCAAGCCGCGTAGTGGCGATTTAACCTTTTAACCTTTTCATTCGCCACCCCTGCTCCTGCTTGGAGCTGGGCAAAGCTCGATTTTCTTTGCGGGAAATGCAAGAGTTTGGTATTCTTTTCCGTCAGAGGAGTTAAGGAGCCAGGGACGATGAAGCGGAAAGCACTATTCGTAGGTGTCGATCAGTACGATGACGAGAGTATTCATGATTTGCAGTGCGCGGCGAATGACGCGGCGCTGATGCTCGCGCAGTTTCGTACGATCGGCTACGAGACAGTTCTACTGGCAAATCCGCGCCGCGATCAGGTGATCCAAGAGTTCACGAGGATGACGGAGGGGCTTGGGGCGGGCGACGAGTTTCTTTTCTACTTCGCGGGGCATGGGTTCTCCGCGCCCGGCGGGAACGACCATCTGTTGTTCTGTCGGGATGACCAGTACGTGAACATCCAGTTCAATTATGCGGGGATTCCGTTCGGGTTGCTTCAGTCCAAGACGGAACGGGCGGGACTGAGCCGTATGTTTATCGTCGATGCCTGCCGTTCGAATCCGTTCGCGACAAGGGGCGTGGGAGAACTGCGGGACCTGCTTCCTTCGGTGGACAGTTACGTGAAAAACGTCCGGTCCGGCGGGCTGGCGGTGATGCGCTCGTGCGGACAGGGGCAGTGCGCATTGGAGCTGCCGTCGGTACGGCGAGGCGTCTTCTCGCTGGCGATGGATGAGGTGATTGACAACAGCAGGGAATCGGGGGAGGAGCTGGTTTTTGACCAGTCATTCGCGCAATCGGTCTATGGCAGGATGATGACGATCGCCGAGAAGAACAATCTTCAGCTCAACCAAACGCCGGAAATCAAAATGTCGGCGAACTGGGGACGCGTGGTCTTGGTCGAAGGGCGAGTGCCGGAACCGCCTCATTCTCAACAGGAGACGATCGTGGAGTGCCCGTTGTGCGGCAGGAAGAATCGGGTGACGGAGACGTTCCGGTGCAAGGTGTGCAGCAAGGATAACCTTTGCCTGGCGCACTCGTCCGGGAATCCGGGCGTTTGCAAGTCTTGCGAGAAAGCCGATCAGGACGACCCTGAAGAAAACGGCTCGAATAAGGATCAGCTTAAGAAAACAGAAACGAAACGGAACGCTCTTCGGAAAGGAGCGTTCTTGCTCCTCGCCATTTCGCTGATTGCGGCTGTTGTCATCGGAGGTGTTACATGGTATCGGAATCAGCGGAAAGTCATTGTCCCTGCCAGTCAACACGTGGACAAAAAAGCGGAAAAGATCGGTTCGGTTGTGCCAGTCTATGCAGGCGAGGATCAAAAATCTACGACAAAACCATTGCCCGTGAAAAAGCTATTTGTATCCGAATCCGACCAGAAGAATGCGGTAACGAATCGCAACGCCGTAATCGAGGCTCGGGAACGAGCGAAGGCGGTACAGGGGGAACAATATGCGCAGGTTTCTTGGAACAAGGCGGTAAAGTTGCTTGCAAATGGCGATACTTGTATGACGAATCTGCTATTCAGGGAGGCGTCAACCGCGTACATAGCGGCTGCCAAACTCTTCGAAACGTGTCTAACAGAAACTCGAAAGGAACAACAGCGGCTTGCGGATGAGGCGACGTTGAAACAAAAAGAAGAAGCTGTTGTTACAAAACAAGAGTCTGGAACAAGTGAAACCACATCGAAACAAAAGGATGACTCCAAGAAAGGCGATTCCCAATCAAGCGGCAACCAGTCTCTTGGTACAAACGATACGTATATTGTCCAAAATGGGGATACATGGGCTTCTATAGCTTATCGTCATAGGATAAGGATAAAGGACTTGCGTACGTGGAATCCAGGCGTGAATTTTGAGAAGATCAGAGTTGGACAGGTTGTTCGGATTCGTGACAAGAAAACCGAGAACAAAATGCAGGATGAAAAAATAGCGGCAGGTACCATGAAAAACTTTATCCTGCCTGGCGGGGTGAAGATGGAGATGGTTTATGTTACGCCGGGAATATTTCAGATGGGGGGAAAGTATTCACTAGATGCAGAGCCGATACATTCGGTATGCATTACAAAGGGGTATTGGATTGGAAAATATCCTGTCACGCAACGTCAATGGTCAGAGCTTGTCGTCGCAAACAATGTCGCGTTTAGCAACGAGAATCTTGTAGCCGCTTTTTCCAAGCAAGGTTATCAACGTGATGTCGTAAACGATATGGACACATCTGACTTTCCGATGGAAAGTATCAGCTGGAACGATTGCGACATGCTTGTGAAAGTCCTAAATCGGAATGAACGGAGTGGACGAACGTGGGTGATGCCTACCGAGGCGCAGTGGGAGTTTGCGGCGAGAGGCGGAAACAAATCGAAAGGATACATATACAGTGGGGGTAATGAGATGGATAAGGTGGGCTGGTATTATGAAAATTCTGGCGTTCAACGGCTTCTTGAACAGTCTTGGGACAACAAAAAACTGGACTCGAACAAATGCCGTCCTCATTCGGTGCGCGAAAAGGATGTCGGCAACGAGCTAGGCATTGTCGGGATGAGCGGGAATGTGTTTGAGTGGTGTCGTGATATATATGACAAGAACTACTATTCGCATTCGCCGAAAAGTGATCCGTGTAACGAAGATACGAATTCTGGTTCGAACCGCGTGCAACGTGGTGGCACCTGGTATATTCAGGCTTATGCATGTAGGATCGTGTTCCGTAACGACATGGAATCCGACACTCGTCGCGACGGTTGCGGTTTCCGCCTCTGCTGTTCAGCAGACGTGCGTATGGATGGGGCTGAGAGTTCAAGGTGATCGGCTGAGGGAATACGACGAATTGGCAGACGGCTGAATGAGGAAACGAAATGAAGCGTAAGGCATTATTTGTGGGGGTAAATGAGTATCAGGACGCACAGATCGAGAATCTGCGTTATGCGGTAGGCGATGCGTCAGAGATACAGGCGCAGTTCAAGTTTTGCGGCTTTGAGACAAAACTGTTGCCGGACCCAGCGCGAGGGGATGTGGAAAAGTGGGTTGAGGCGATGACCGCCGGACTGGGAACAGGGGATCTCTTTGTCTTTTATTTCGCAGGACATGGGTTCATGAGTCCGGGCGGGGGCGACGAATTGTTGTTTTGCAAGGATGACAAGTATGCGAATCTCCAGTACAATCGGGCAGGGATTCCCTTCTCTATGTTGCGCGATATAACGTTGCGGAATGGACAGAACAGCATCTTCATTCTGGACGCTTGTCGCTCGAATTTCTTTTCCGGACAGCGCGGAAAGGCGAAACCTCGCGACCTTGTTCCGATGTCCGCGATGATGGGGAATCGCGGAGGTGGCACGTATGCGGTTTGGCGTTCCTGCGGTTCGGGACAGAGTGCCCTGGAACTGGAGTCACTGGGGCACGGAATCTTTACCTACGCGATTGACCGCGTGATGACGCACTGCCGAGACAAGAAACAGGAACTTGTCTTTGGAAACTCGTTCCTCAAACAAGTTTACGAGCGGATGGGGGAGGCGGCGCGGGCGAATAGTTGTTACACAGGACAAAAGCCCGAAAGCGAAAAAACGGTTGATTGGCCACGTATCGTTCTGATCGAAGGGGATGATCAGATGGTCTCCAACGACGTGTCTCTCGCGACCGTGACTTGTCCGTTGTGCGGTTCGCGTAACGAAGAAGACGCAACCTTCCGTTGCCGCATCTGTGGTCGAGACTACCTCTGCAAGAACCACTACGATCAATCCGCCAATTGTTGTTCTGACTGCGCCGAGAAAATGCGCGTATCGCAGTCAGATATACCGTTGTCGGGAGGGGCAACGTCCTCGTCTCCCGCATCCTATCCGACAGCTGGCACTGTAAAGACGCTTATGCTTCCCGGTGGTGCCAAGTTGGAGCTGGTTTACTGTCCCCCCGGAACGTTCTGGATGGGCAGTGAGAACGGAGAGGTGGGACGTAGCGGTGACGAGACCTATCACCGTGTGATATTGACGAAGGGGTTCTGGTTGGGTAAGTATCCTGTCACGCAGGGGCAGTGGAAGAGTGTGATGGGGAACAATCCGTCGAAGTTTACCGGTAATGACGCATTACCCGTCGAGCAGATTTCGTGGAAGGATTGCCAGGAGTTTCTCAAAAAGGTGAACACGGAGTTACATTGCGCTGTGCGTCTGCCGACGGAGGCTGAGTGGGAGTACGCCTGCCGGGCGGGAACGACTGGTCCATACGGTGGAACGGGAAAATTGGGTCAGATGGGCTGGTGGGGAAGTATGGGACCTATTGGAAGCCTTTTTAGAAAGACGTACCTTGTTGGGCAAAAGAAGCCGAATGCCTGGGGACTATGCGATATGCACGGAAATGTGTGGGAGTGGTGCGCAGATTGGTACGGCAAGTATCTGTCGGGGGATGCGACCGATCCGATTGGCCCAGCCACAGGCTCTTATCGTGTGCAACGTGGTGGGTGCTGGCGTAGCCCTTTTCCGTCTTGTCGTTCCGCGAGCCGAAGCAAAGATGGACCGTTGCACAGGAGTTGCGGTATCGGTTTCCGTCTCTGCTGTTCTGCGGAACCGTGTGGTAGTTGAGAAGGAGTCAGTTTTCCAGCCCCTCTAGAATGGATAGAAGTACTGGAAGCCAGAAATTTTAGAAAAACTCGAGCGGGGCAACAGATGTCGGCAGAAAAAATAATATCGAATGATTTTTTGCAAAAGGGATGATGGTTTTCCCGTATAGCGTTGTAGGAAAGGGGTAAGAAGATGACGAAGTTCCTTTGGGCGATTCCAATTTATGTGTTTTGTTCTCGTGGCGGCAGGAAACTGCTTTCGATCGTTTTTCTGAGCTGCACATGCTTTTATTTCCTGCATCGGCTGGAACCTGCGAAATACCAGCTTTCCCCGATTCAAAGGAATGTTGCGGAGAACTTGGTGCAGCAGGCGGTGGAGCAGTTTCCGTGGAGTCGGGACGGGGTCGGGCGTGTACTTATGGTTTCGGATAGTGACAGTTGGGACTATTTTCAGGATGCGATCCGACGGAAGGTGGCGGAGTTCGGTCCGGACAGGAGTCGGCGGTTCGATATTCTCCCGGATCACGTGTTGAAGCGTATCGGCAAAACGATTGGCGTGGGACAGACGATGTCTCCATTGACGATTGACAAAATCGACTCGATTCGCCAGAAGATGGATGCGGATACCTTGCTGGTGGTTCATTTTGACGGGACGGATTACACGGAGAACGAGACAACGGCGCAGGGACGTTTGACCTGTACGTTCTATAGTCGGCAAAATCTCCCTCCCAAGACGGTCATCGCGAACTACACGCATGAGAAAACATCTCAGCTGTTGAATCAGGTAGGGTATGTCACCAAGTCGTATCCGTTCGCGATGCGCTTGCTGTGTGCGATTCTGGGCGTTTTACTGTTCCCGTTTTTGATGTTGCCCATCACGATTACGGTGATTCGCAAGCAGTCTTCCCGCCTGAATGCGTGGATGGTCTTGATTTACATCCTCATTCTGTTCGCGTTCGAGTGGGCGATCTGGGGTACTCCGACGAATGTCATTGAGGCGATGATGCTGTGCCTCTGGGGTGTACTCATCATTTGGTACTTGTTGGCGGTAAGCAACTATCTCGCTTCGTATTGTTCGTCGCGAGGTTGACGGCGTACCGGAAAAATGATAGACTAAACAATCAAGAAAGGTTTTTTTGTTATGGCTGGTTTTTTCTCCAAATGTTTCCCGTTCCTGTTTCCGGATCCGGCGAAGGTGGCGATGGAGCGGAAGATCCGCATCAACGGTGCACTGCGTCGTTTCGATCAGGAGGTCAAGAAACAAGACAATTTCATCAAGCAGTACCTGCAGCAGGCGACGAACGCCAAGCGGACGGGTGATGGGGCGAACTACAATCAGGTGAAAAAGGCGTTGGCGCGAACGTTTGTTTTCCGCAAGCGGGCGCAGCGTGCCCTGAACTTTCTGCGGCTGGCCTCTACGATGTCTGACCAAATGGAAGCCTACCGCGATTTCTGCGGTGCCATGCAGGACATCGGGAAGATGATGAGTACCACGTTCTCCTTTGATGACGCAACAATGGCCCAGGCAGAGTTCGAGAAGGGCATGATGAATGCGAAAAATGCCGAGGAAATGATGGATCACATGCTGGACAACTTTGAGTCGTCTTGGAATGACATAGCCTCTTCCGACCTCGAAAGTGCCGGTTTGCAGGGTGATTCCCTCGACAAAATGATTGATCAGATGGCGGATTCGAAAGATTCGCTGACGGAAGAGGTCATCACGCAGGTCTTGAACGGAGTGAAGAAGGTACTATGATTGACGTGTTTTTGAGGCAGGAGGCCGAACATAAGGCCATCGCCGAGAAAGCTGCGCTTTCGGGGGACTGGAAGACTCTCCAGCGTGAGGCGGAGAGTCTGGTCAAAATCTACGGGGCGATTTTAGTGTCCGGACTGGTAGAGACGAGCTCGTTTCCGCGCTGGGAGTCGTTGCGTGCCAAATGGCAGGAGATTGAGCGTACGGCAGCTGGGCGGGTCAAGCATGCGCCCGTCTGGGACAAGAAGTCCTCCGGGGATGACTCGAAACAGGCGATTCATGCCGACGATGGCCCGTCCACTCCGGCAGATTCGGGGGATGCTGCCGCCGGAAAGACGCAGCAGACGTTACGGCTTGCGGACGTGAAGGGGCTGGAGGATGCCAAGCAGGTAGTGATGGAATCTCTGGTCAATCCAGTGAAACACCCTGATATCTATCGGACTTTGAAGATCAAGGGCGGGAAAGGTCTGCTATTGTATGGTCCTCCAGGTACCGGGAAGACGATGTTTGCGCGGGCGATCGCGGGTGAATTAGGGTTGCCCTTCATCTACAAAAAGATGAGCGATCTGAAGGACAAGTACGTCGGGGAGAGCGAGAAAAACGTGTCGCGCCTCTTCGAGGAGGCGTACCAACACAAGCAATGCGTCGTCTTCCTGGACGAATGCGAGTCCCTCCTGCGGAAACGCGGGAACCAGAAGGTCAACATCGTGGAGGCGTTTCTGGCGGAGCTGGACGGGTTTGATACCAATCGCAATTCGCAGATCTTTCTGTTGCTGGCGACGAACCGGCCGTGGCTGATCGACAGTGCGGTACTGCGTAGCGGGCGTATCGGCGCGGCGGCGCATGTCGGGTTGCCCGATGCGGAAACGCGGCGTTGCATCATCGAGTCCGCGTTGCAGGACGTACCGCTGGCTGACGATGTCAACATCGACGAACTGGTCGAAAAGACAGCGGGATTCAGCGGGGCCGAGCTGAACCACGGGGATGGCGGCGGCATCTGCCACGAAGCGCGCGCCAACGCCTCCCGCCGGTGGATTCAGCGGCGCGAGGGGCGTTCTCCAGACGATCCGGAATGGAAGCGCGTGGAGCCGGTGACCCGTGTCGATTTTCTGGAGGCGTTGAGGAAAATCATACCGGTATCCATCAAGGATCCGGAGATCGTCAAGCGGAATCTGGAGTTCTCGCTGGATGGGAAAGCGGCGTCGGGCGGACGCGATGAAGATTTTGACGAATAATTTGCAAAAAGTTTTGTGGGTTTTTCGTCAAGGATTGTGGGGCGGGAATGGTTCTCGCCAACAGACGATGTAAAACCGGCGGCGTGATGCCGCCACACGAAAAGGAGAAAAACATGAGCATTATGCGGGATGCGTTTGGTTGGGTAATTGGGTTGAAGGATCAGTCGCTGGATAAGCTGGATATCGCTGCGATGGAGCAGAAAATCCGTGCGACGAACCGGATGCGCGATCAGTGGGATCGCGAAATCAAGAAGGCGGAGGGGGATTATTACAACGCGGTTTCGATCGAGGCGAACGCAGGGCGTTCTCCGATCGCCCGGAAACTGTCGCTCCAGGAGGGAGCGATCATCGCCAAGCGGATCAAAACCCTTACCTCGGCGAGCGGGATGCTTACCAAGATGGGCGGGCTTGTCGAACAGCTGAAAATGCTGAAGGACTTCTACAATGACATGATGGAAGTCCAGCAGCTGCCGAAGGGGATGACGGTGGAAGGGATGATCCGCCAGATTTATACGATGACGGATGTGCTGGAGGACAAGAGAACTGTCCTGAACGATATGATCGAATCGCTGAATTCCGTGCCGACGGCGATTGCCACGGAAAACGGGGATCAGGAAATCGAGAAGCTGATGAATGACCTCAACGCCCTGTACGACGAGTACAACACCAAACTGGCGTTGAACGACACGACGGCGGTGGAAGAGGTGAAGCGCCGGATCGAGCAGAAGAAGGCGGAAGTCGATAAGCAGATGGGGATCGCGTCAATCGCATAACAAAAGGGAGGAATACCATGAGCGATGAGAGTTTGATAGAAAAAGTGGCGGTTTTGGCGGGTATCAGGCCGGCGCAGTTGAAGTTGTCGGATGTACACAAGAAGATCCCCGATATTCGGCGGATGGTCGAGAAGCATAAAAAGGCGGCGATCACTGCCGAGGCGGAGTCGCTGAAGAAACGGGAACTGTCGTTTGCTGCGGAGACGAAGCCGGCTGAACGCGCAAGCCTCTTTCGCAAGGCCGATGCGGATATGCAACGCGCGAAGATGGAGGCAGGATTCGCCTCGAATTTCCTCACTCAGCTCGGGTACTACACGCTGCTGGAGACCACGATGCAGATCGTGGAGCAGATGAAGGAGAACGGGCTGGTTGATGAAAAGACATCCACCGTGGATTGGCAGAAGTCGATCGACTCCATGCAGGACGAGATCCAGGAGATGTTGGCTGTCGTCAAGAAGCTCGGGGACGCGATGGGGGCCGCACTCGCTTGTGAAGAGCCGGAATCACACGCTTCCCTTGCGAATGAACTGGATCAGTTGTACGCCAAGTTCGACGCGGAGCCGGATCCCGTTAAGAAGGCGGAAATCCGGAAACAGATCGAGGCGAAGGCGGTTCTGGCCTGATTCCCAGATTCTGAAGTTTTGTTATGAGCTGGATACAGGATGTAAAAAACACTAGGGAACGCGCCGAGCGGCTTTCCGCCGCCGGCGACCTTCCCGGTGCCGCCGCCGCCTACAACGAACTCTCGGAAATCTGGCTCGCGGCTGCGAGCCAATCATTCTCGCCCGAAGACCGTCGGATTCGGATGGACGAGAGTCTGCGCAACCGGGAACTGGCGAAGCGGTGCAAAAGCGGGATTTCTCCTGTCGCCCCTCATTCCGGGGGGGCGGGGGAGACTCCCTCGAATCCATCCACGCCGGGGAACGCGAACGGGACGATCGGAAAGATTCGGGCGCAGCTTTCCAATGACGATATCGGCAAGATGCTGATCGCGCAGGTGGACGGCTTCGCCCAGACCTCCTCGGTAACGTGGGACGATATCGGCGGTCAAGATGCGCTGATCTCTGACCTCAAGAAGGCGTTGGCCTCAGCGGTGGTGAAATACCCCGAAGGGATCAAGCGCGAGGCTTCGGGCGACATCCTGATGGTCGGTCCTCCCGGTACGGGAAAGACGATGCTGGCGGCAGCGTTGGCGAACTCGATTTGCTTGGACGGGATGACCGGACGGTTCTACAACGTTGGTTTGGCGGGACTGAAAGGACATTATCAGGGGAATACGGAAAAGGCGATTTCACTTCTGTATGAGACGGCGCGTGAGAATTCACCCGCACTGGTCTTCATGGATGAGATTGACTCGCTCTGCACCTCACGGGGTCAGGGAGTGGATGCATCTGGCCGGGCGATTCTGGGGGTGATGCTCTCCGAGATGGACGGCATGGCGAAGAAGAACAGTGATCCGCACGCCAGTTTCGTGCTGACGGTAGCCGCCACGAACACGCCTTGGTCGCTGGATCCTGCTTTACTCAGCCGGTTCGGGGAAAACCGCGTATTGGTTGCCGCGCCGGCTGCGAAGGGACGACGGGAGATCTTGAGAAAACTCCTGATCGAACAGGGGTACCAACTGGAGAAGGAGTCCGATCTGGACTGGCTGGCTGAAGACAAACAGACCGCTGGCTATTCCGGACGTGACCTGCGTAGCTTGACCTCTGTCGCGAAACGTTCGATGGAGATGGAGATGAACCCGCAACTCTCCCAGTGGAAAGACCTGAAGGAAGTGGCGGGAACGGAGGTGAAGCTACGGCCGCTCAAGCATAGCGATTTCACCGCTGCGTTGAAGCGCGTGCCGCCCTCCATCACGGAGGAGACAATGACCAACTTCATCCGCTGGTGCGAGGATCCGAACTACCGACCGACAGCCAAGTGAGGAATGCGAATCTGCCCGTCCCGATTCCTTCGGGGCGGGCGAACTGTGTTGTCGAAAAAGAAAGGAAGCAGAGCATGACATCGAAAACGGGAACTCGCGATGTACTACCCGGATCGCGGGAAAAGCTGTGCGGCGACGTGCGGCGTTTTGGCATTTTAATCGGGGTCAATGGTTACACTGGTAAAATCCCCAAACTGCAGGGGTGTATCAACGATGCCCATGCGATGTATGATCTGATGACGGATCCGAAGTGCGGTATGTTTGAACCGGAAAGGGTTCTCTTGTTGGAAGATCCCACGAGAGACGAAATCTACGAGGCGTTTGCCCGGTTGAGCGATCAGATGAACGAACAAGAGGAAAACGAGTTTTGGTTTTATTATGCCGGACACGGTTATCTGTGTACTGCGGTGAACAATCATTCCAAGGTGGGGTATATCCTTCCCAAGGATGCGACGATCAATGAAAAGGGCAAATTGCATACGAACAAGGCCGTGAGCGCACATGAAATCCATTCAACGTTGATCGGCGATATGCTGCCGTGCAAGAAGGTCGTCATGTTCATCGATTGCTGCCACGCTGGAGCGTTGGGGAAAAACGGGATGCGCGGGTGGGCGGATGAGAGTGAACGTGTGGGACTCGAAAATGCCTTGCGGAAAGCGGGGGACGGATACATCTGTTTTCAGGCGACATCCGTTGATGACAAGGCGCGCGAAAGGGAAGGAGCGGACGGGCAGATGCATGGCGAGTACACGATACATCTCCTCAATGGGCTTCGCGGCGGGGAGCCGAACCATAAAATTGAAAGCGATATTGCCAATTCCGATGCGATTGTCACCGTGGCCGCGTTGAACAACTATCTTTCGATTAGGGGGCAGGCGCATTTGGACGGATCGATTGACGGGACTTATCCGCTTTCGTTTTCGCCGACGGCGCTGCGTGGTCGGATCAAGGCGGATGGAGATCAGAAGAAGATCCAAGAGTGGATCAAACAGTTTTCCGTGGAAGAGTCGGAAGTGTTCAACTGGTTGAAAAATTTGAGCAAGGGCATCTTGAAAAAGCGCAACTGCAATGAGCAACTGAGTTCGCAGGAGACCATCGTGGTGACTCTTCTCAGGAGGTATGCGTTGACGGATTTGGCTTCGGATCAAACCGCGAAGGACGAGTTTATCCGGATCGCGGAGACATTGATGGAACTGGAGAATCAGACAGAGGATCCGGAAGAGGAAAACAAGAGCAAGAAGAAACTTCAGAACGAGATCGAGAGGCTGAAGAAGGAGAAAGAGGAACTAGAGAAAAAGATCCAAGAGCTGGAGAACAACCCCCAGCCATCTCCCACAACGCAGTTTGGGCGTATGAGGCGAACGGAGGAGTTGCGGATGCTGGCGTGGGTGCTTTGTTGCATCAACGAACATGGCAATGGGATCCTACCGTGGGATAATGTCGCGTACTGGGGAAAGATTTCCGATCAGGAAATCTTGGAGGAATGTTGCGCATTGGTCGGTAAACTCATCGGTGACCGGGGCGGGGAGCATGTTTTCCCAGACTGGGCTAGAAGCGGTTGGCAGAATCATGTCAACGGCGGTAAGTGTTCTGAGATTGAGCATATCGTGTATAAACAAATCGTAGCGGACATCCAAGCCGAGAATGAGAGAAAGAGTACGAAGAAGAGGTCGTTGAAATGAGTACCGATAGCAAAAACAGGATCAATGTTTACTTCTACACGGCGTGGAACGGATATGATTGGCAGGGATGCGAGGCAGGAATCGCGGCAGACCTGCGCCGCTATCTGGAGGCGACCGACACGATGCCGAAGACATCCGGGGACAAGCCCCCGTTCGGCGGTGCGATTGCCTGTCAGATCGGCGGCAAGATGGGGGTGGGACTTTACACCTATTTGGTTCGTCCCCACGGCGACATCTTTGGGCGCGACAGCCTCTATGTGGCGTTCGCGTTCATTCCGAAAGATTTCGAGTATAAGGTGGATTTTGCGAAGCTGATTCGCGACCAGTATATGCGTGAGCCTCTGGAGGGGGAAATCAAGCGCCCGGAAGAAATCGACTGCTCGGACTACAGGCTGGAAGGTGCGGAACCGGAGGAACTGGCGACTTGGTGGGATGCCGTGCCCCCGCAGCAGCGGTTGCAGGAGCCGGATGCACTGACGCGCCTTTCCTTCTATTTCCAGAGCGAGAAAACCCAGCTTGGACTGCTGCGCGCCGTCATCAAGGGGGAGAAGGATACCGCGCATACGGTGCTGATCGATTATCAGGTGTTTGGCGAGGTGGCAACCGTTGCCAAATGCGCGGAAACCTACCGGAGGAAAAAGAAGGAAAACAACGGGATTCTTTCAAAGGAGGATCCGACGGCGAGAGCGTTGCAAGAGGCACTCAACACCCTGCGAGACACGCGCGCAAAAAAACTGAAGGAGTACACGGGGCTGGTCAAATACATCGAGGATCTGGAAAACCAGATGAGCGATCGAGAGGAATTGCTGAAGCAGCTCAAAGCAATAAAAGCTGGGTTGGAAAAAGCGATTCGGGAAGTGCAAGCGTTGACCCTTGACGAAAGAGGAGATTCTTCCTGGCGTGTAGCCGTAGATGCCATGCGGCAGAAACTGAAGGCAATCCGGTCAACATACATCGATCAGAATTTTGAAACGATGCCCATTCTCGATCATAAGGACTATCGGGAAGCACGGTTGCAGACGATTCAATTGATCAAACTAATCGAGCGGGGAATGGCTGTTTGCGACGGTGCCGATCAGGTGGCAGGTTTCTTGCAGGAGGAGCGATTCTCGCGAGCGGATCTCTTCGGAGGAGTGTTCCGTTCTTGGATGGATCGGCAACTGGATAAACTCCGGGAAAAAGATAAGCGGGAGATTCAAAACCTGACTGTTGAAATCGGGGAAAAGGACAGAACGATTGCGCATTGGCAGGGCGACAGTCAAATCAAGGCAGGAACGATACGTACTCTTGAAGCGAAAATATGTAGTAAAGATAGGGAACTTGAAAAATTCCAAGAGAAAGTGACGAAAAAAGACAAAGAAATCGAAGAACTTAGAGACAAGGTAAAGCGGATTTCTGACGAGGTAAAGGCAGAAACTATTGAAAACAGAGGTAAAAAATGGAAGGAACTTTGGAAACAAGAGTTTGATAAGCGAGTTCAGAAAGCTATCGATGACTATATAAAGCAGCTGTCACAAAGACAGATAAGGATAGAATCATCCTCTGATTCATCATATAGTAGTCAAGAGGACGATTTGTTTAATCAGGAAATGATAGTATCAGTACCCGACTCTCCGAAACCTAGTGAGAAAAATGATGGTAATGGTGATGAAGGCGGTAAAAAAAGCTGGTTCAAAAACAAATGGTTTTGGATCATTTTGACTTTGGGTTTGGTATGCTTTTTCATGAGGTCCTGCGGAGGTAAGGAGGGGAAAAATCGGGAAGATACCGATAGGGGGAAACCTGGGGTAGAGGTTGAAAAGCCATCAAACCATCGCTTTGGTTCATCGCGAACGAATCCTCCTATTCGGGAATCAAAAAACGATACTGGTGTTCAACCGTCCGTGAATCCGCCTGTGTCCAGTGTGCAGTCTAACACGAAATCAAATTCTGGGATTCGGGGCAACGAAGAAGTCGCAAGGAGGCAGGCGCAGGGTGATACGGCGGTTCCCGGTTTACCCCTTGAACCGGAAGCGGCATTAGATTCTATACGACGTAATTCCAATCCAAATAACCAAGCAGGGAAAGACCCATCGGAAACGGAGAAGGAATCTTCCCAACAAACGAACAATAGCGGGAAGGGGGGGGGGAGAAATGACGGAAAATGATGGGATGCCGGAAGTTGTGATTCTGGGGATGCCGTCGAGCGGGAAGACGGTTTTTCTGTCGGTGCTGGGTAGCAAATACGCCTTGTCCGCCGACGGTGGCAATGTCGCGCCCTTGGGATTCCGGATGATCGCCAAGGACAAAGAAACGCTCGGGCTGATGAATCGCGAGTACGAGCATCTGTTGCGGGGCGGATGGCCGCGCGCGACTGTCAGGGGGGCGGTCACCGAATTGCGCTGGGAGGTCTGTACGGGGAAGCGCAAAATATTCGACCTCTCGACCTCGGACTGGTCGGGGGAGGATATCAAGGATGCTTTCCTGAACCGGGAATCGAAATCGCAGGGGGACGGGGGCAATTCGGACGCGCTTCTCAAAACCGATGCCGGTGAAGTATCACAAAGGAACAGCCGCGTGGACGAGTTGCGGGAGAAGGTGGATCGGGCAAAGCTCGTCTGCCTTTTCATCAATGTGTCCGCGCTGCGGGAGGGGGCGGATCGGGATCCGGAGAAATACCAAGGCTTGAAGGATGCGGCGGATTGCTACTGGGATCTGTTGAACAGCCACCCCGAAATCGCCTCGAAGTGTCTGCTTGTGCTGACGCAGACTCATTTGGCTCGTGAGGAGATCCGGAACGCCGGAGGTCCCTTCCTTTACTTGGAAAAATCGATGCCGCATCTCCAGCAGCAGATCGAGCGTCGCAAGGTTCCGATCATCTGCGTCTCGGCGGTGAACGAGACGAGTTCCGAGAATGCGGTACCGGAGAAGATCGAGTCGGACGGACTCTTCGGTTTCCTGCTCACGGTCGGCGGGATCGTGGCGGGGAAGAAAGACCCGCTGGGGAAACTGAAAGGCCTGTATTATGACTATCTCCGTTCCCGCGATCAGGTCGCACGGCACCTTTGGCTATGCAGTCCTCTGCCAGAACGTCTTTTCCATTTGCGCAAGTTTTCACAAGCGGCTTCCGATTTCCGCAAGGGATGTTTGGATTACCTCAAGGATACGGAGAATCTGAAAGAAAAGTTTCCCGGCAGTAAATACCGCGCGACCACGCGCGTGGAGGGTGACATCCGCGAGGCGGAGAACCTGTGGAAGGATCGTCTGCGGATCGATGAGGTGTGGAATGAAAAACTCTGCGCGTACGGGCGCGTGAATCTGGTTCGTCCCGACGAGGAAGAGGATGAGGTGGAGAGCAAGATTCGCGACCGGGACGTTACAGACTTGATCGCAAGTGTCATGAAGTCCTTTCCGGAAAGCGGAGAGGACGCGGTCTTCGGGTTTAACGAGAGCATTGACCTGCGGCGGTCTCCGTATGAGGATCGCGTTGCCTGGGTGCGGGCTGGCATGGCGATGATTTCCGTGATGCTGGCGAACAAGGTGGGGAAGCTTCGGAATCAGGTCGGGGAACTGGAGGAAAGCCTTGCCGCGGCGGAGTCAGTCGTAGGCGGATTTTCGTTCCCGGAGGCCGTGGATGATTTCCAGAAAATCGCATCCAAAATCGATGGAGGTCTTGAGAAACTCGGTAGGCTTTGTGGAGCGACTGAAAACAGGGATCTGGTCTCGGTCGCGATGACAGATCTGAAACAGCGATACAAGCGATGCCAGGAAGGCTTGGAAAAGCTGAAGGAACTTCATCATCAGTCGATGCCGCAGCCCAAACCTTCTTCTGACACGTCCTGTGGGATTTTTGTTGTTATCGTGATCATACTGGTTGTTATCATCGCGATCAGGTGTTGTTGAAGCGGTGCGGGATTTGCATGGTGTGTCTGGTGTGGCAGCGTGGGGCATGAGAAAAGTATGGAACAGGAAATCCGAAAAGTACCGAAGGTGTTTATCCTAGGGGTGCAGCGAAGCGGGAAGACAGTTTTTCTTTCTGTTTTGGGTACGAAGTTCATGCTTCTGGCGCAAGGCAACGAGGCCGCGCCGCTTGGTTTCAGACTGGTTCCGCAGAGTGATAAAACCGTGGAGCTGGTACGGAAAAAGTACGCGGAGCTGAAGAACGGAAGATGGGTTGCCAGTACCAGCGAGGATGACATGACCCGGTTGCACTGGACGGTTTACACGGGGGACCGTCCGATCTTCGACCTGGCGACGATGGACTGCTCCGGCGAGCAGATTCGCAAGGCATTCGCGGTAGATGCCGAGGGATTCGGAACACCTTCCGAACCGTCCGATTCGGATATGGTGACGGACGCGCTGTTGTCCGCGAACGGAACGGGGTCTGGATCCGGCGAGTTCCGGGTGGAGGAGATCCGCGCGGCGGTAAAGGAGGCTTCGCTTGTCTGCCTCTTTGTGAATGCGGCGGAGTATCCGTCCGGCGGGGCGGGCGCGGCGCTCCAGAAGAATTTTGAAGATACGGTCAACACCTTCTGGCGACTGCTGAAAAAGGATACCGAGCTGGCCGGCAAGTCGCTGCTGGTTCTGACCCAGACGCATTTGGTCCGCGAAACGATTGAGAGTGTGGGGGGTCCATCGCTGTATCTCTGCGAACGTGGTGCGCAACATCTCCAGCAGGAAGTCGAGCGGTACAAGATTCCCATCATCTGCGTCTCGGCTGTGAACGAGACGAGTTCCGAGAACATGGTTCCGGACCCGATCGAGTCGGACGGGCTTTTCGGTTTCTTGCTCACGGTCGGCGGGATTGTGGCGGGGAAGAAAGATAAGCTCTTCGCGTTGAAAAACAGGTATCTGGAGTACCTTTGGCACCGCAACGAGTTTGCGCGCCAACTCGCCATCCGTGCGATACTGCCGAGCCGTTTCCCTGTCCTGAAGGAGTTTGTCGTTGCGGCGGAGGCGTTCCGTAACGGTTGCTTTGAGTATGTCTGTGATCCGGCGAATATGAACCAGCATCGGATCGAGAACCTTTATCGCATCGCGACGGAACAGGACGGTGATGTCGAGTCTGCCGGGAACAAGTGGCGGGATCGGTTGCGGGTGGACGAGATCTGGATGCGGCGGATGCTCAAACTTGTTGGAAGGCGGACTTCGGTCCAGTTTCGCGATACCGATGGCCCTGTGCTGATTGATGCCGTCAAGCGCGAGGCGAATGTCACGTTCGATCCGCTCCTGTACGGGTACGATACGAATATCGGCAGTGGCATTGACTATGAAGAATGGGTACGGCAGAGCGTAGAGGTGATGCCGATCGCGCGATCCGGGGACTGGGCTGCGCTGGAGAACATGGTCAAGACGATCCGGACGGGAATCAACCAATTGCGCGGCGCGGTCGGGAAGGACGGGTTCGAGCAATCCGCAAACGAACTCGCGGAACAATGCAAGGAACTGGAGAAGATCATCGACCGATTTTGCATCGTGTGGCAGGATTACGGCGATGGTTTGGATTGGAAGAAGTGGCGGCTTTCAGGATTTGAAAATGAACGCCGGAAAATTCTGGACGAGTGTTCTGGACTGATGAATTGCAACGAGAAAGCGCTGCAAGTCAGGGAGGTAATCCTCTCCAAGTTGAAGTCTGTCCGGAGCCAGATGGAGCAGGGGCAATTTTCAGAAGCGAAGAAGGCGCTGCGTGAATTGGAACGGATGGCAGTGCGGGATCCCTTCTCCAAAAAACATCCGGATGAAATCTCGATGCGTGAGATTGGGCAGGTCAAGGATGAATTGACAGCTGCTAACCGCGCACGGCGGCAGCAGAGGTTCCGCACATTCCGCCGTCGCCTCGTGACGTTGCTGGTACTAGCCGTCATCGGATGCGGCGGTTATTACGGCGCGAAATGGTACTGCGAAAATGAGAATCGGCAGATCGCCGAAGAGATCGCCCGTTATTTGAAGAACCCGGAAACCAATCGGATGTCGGGGATTTACGGCGCGAAAAAGGCAAAAGCCGCAGCGGATGCGGCTGACGCGAAGTCGGGAGACCCCAAGTTCAGGGATGAAGAGATCGAAATAATGTTGCGGGATTTGGAGCGGGTGTACGACTGCGACTGGGATGCTTTGCGAGAAAAAGCCCAAATGGTCAGGAATTATCCGTGGCTCGGAATCACGCCAACCCCATACATTCGGGAAGATTTTTTGGAACGAGTCGGAGACTACAGCTCCCGTGAGCGTTTGGACAAGATACGCGAGGTGTTGAAACGGGCGAATGACTATTGCGCGGCGTTTGCGGAAGCTCCCGACAAGGTACAAGCTGCTCTGATTGCGGATCGTGACGGATTATTGGAAATGTGCCGCCAACTCTCCCGGTATGCGAAAATTCCAACCTTCGAACAGTTGAACAGTCCGGATTTCCAATTCTCCGAGTCGGACAAGGATTGTGAGGCGGTCGCATTGGGAATCAGACTGGCCATGAACCGTCTGAAGAGAGCGAAAATCGAAGCGAGACAGGGGAATGGAAAATAGAGCAACACCTGAAGTAGTTATTCTGGGAATCCAGTCCAGCGGAAAGACGGTCTGTCTTTCCGTGCTGGGACGGAAGTATATGATTGCCGGCGGCAGTGACAGAGCGGAGGCTCTTGGGTTTCGTATGGAGCCGGTCAACACCGTGACGCGAAATGTGGTAATCGACGCATGCCAAAAACTCGAGATTCGGGAGTGGCCAGAGCCTACAAAGGAGAGCGATCCGACTAAGCTGTCTTGGAATGTCTATACCGGTCGGCGGCATGTGTTCTCGCTGGAGACGATGGACTGTTCCGGGGAAGATATCCGAAAGGCGTTTGCGCCGGGGAATGACGGTGGGATGGTTGCGGATGTGCTGCTGGGGACATCCGAGACGCAGGCGGAGAGTCGGCAGCGTGAGATCCGCACGGCGGTATTTCGAGCTGGTCTCGTATGCTTGTTCATCAATGTGGGTACCTCTTGTGATGAGGCGGTTCGTGAGGAGAAGAGGCGGAATTTCGCGGAGACGGTGAAAATCTTTTGGAGTTTGTTGAACGATCACCCCGACATTGCGAAGAAGTCTCTGGTCGTGCTCACGCAGACACACTTGTTGCGAGAGGAGATCCAGAACGCGGGCGGGGCGTTCCTCTATCTAGGCAGACGTGCGCCTGACCTCCTGCAGGTGGTGGACAGACACCAAGTTCCGATTATCTGCATCTCGGCGGTGAATGAGTTGAATTATGACAATAAAAAACCGCCGGAAACGATTGAGTCGGATGGTCTTTTTGGTTTCCTGCTGTCGGTCGCGGGACTTGTCCATGATGCTCGCCCGGCTCTTCTGAAGCTCAAGAACTCGTATTTCGCCTACTTGAATACGCGCAACGAGGTGGCCCGTCACCTGCGCAATCGATCTCCACTTCCAGAACGGGTGGATGCGTTACGAAGTTTTGCCCGGGCAGCCGAGACTTTTCGCAACAGGTGCTTCCGGTATGTCCGCAAATCAGCGAATCTCGCAGAGTCCGTGAAGGAACTGCCTTTCTACGAGGAGGCGACGCGTAAGGATGCGGAGATTCGTGAGGCTTCCGAATTATGGCGTGATCGCTTGGTAATTGACGAGGACTGGTACGACAGGCTTTATTCCCTAGTCTGTAAAAAAATGGAAGGGACACACGGAACGCCTGTTTTCACGGATGAAGAACTTCGGACGCTGGGCGATTCTATCCGCAAGGAACGGGAGCTCTCTCCTGGATTGGATGCGGTGTTATACGGGTTTGAAGAAAGGATTTCCACTGAAGGGAGTCGGCTGAATTCCTACCGCGAATGGGTCAAGGCAAGCGCCGAAAGCCTTGTGTCACGAATCCAATACGATGAAGCCCGTAAGAAAATGCGCGCCGCGATTTCGGGTGCCCTATCGGCTCTTTACCTAGGGTTTGGATGGCTTCTGCCGTGGTCAAGGCTCTGGTATGTGGTCGGAGCCGTACCTTTCATTTTTTTGTTTCTGTTTTTCCTTTCCCGCCTGAATAAGAAAAGGGAAGAGTCGGCGAGTAAAGGGAAACTAACATATTATGCGGAAACCGCAAAGGAAAAATTGGGGGAGTTGGCTTTCCTCATTCGAAGGGTTTGGACTCGTCTCTCTTTATTCTGTTGCAAAAGGTTGCCGGACGAGGTGAGAAAATATATGCACTCCAAAACAAAGGCGAGGGAGATCCGTGAGGATTCGGAGAGAAAACCTGGATCGGAGAAGGTGATCACACTGCCGGGAGGCGCGGAGATGCGGTTCCGCTGGTGTCCGCCCGGCACATTCGAGATAGGAAGCCCGGCTTCCGAGGAGGGACGGTCTTGGGATGAGACGTTGCATCGCGTAACGCTGACGAGGGGTTTCTGGATGGCGGATACGCCTGTGACGCAACGTCAGTGGGAAAGCGTGATGAAGAGCAATCCCGCAAGATTCCAGAGGATGGAATTGTCCTGTTTTCCCGTCAAGGATTTGGTTTTGAGTTTTCTTGCTAGGGATCTTCGCCCCGTGGAGAGGGTTTCTTGGGGAGACTGCCAGAGATTCATCCAGAAGGTAAACGAGGAGTTGGGGTGCGGGATGCGTCTGCCAACAGAGGCGGAATGGGAGTACGCCTGCCGCGCGGGGACGACCGGTGCCTACGGCGGCACGGGGAATTTGTACGAAATGGGGTGGTTTCGCGACAACAGCGAAAACAAGACGCACCCCGTAAAGCAGAAGAAGCCGAACGCCTGGGGACTGTACGATATGCACGGGAACGTGTGGGAATGGTGCGCAGACCGATACGGGGGATACCCTTCCTCCAGCGTGACCAATCCAACCGGCTCGTCATCGGGTGATATTCGTTTGAGACGCGGCGGAAGCTGGTCTCGGGAAGCAAGCGACTGCCGCTCGGCTCGCCGCAGCTGCAAACCGGGTGATGCCCCGCCCGCTGACAACCAGGGGTTCCGCGTTGCCCTCGTTTCCGTGTTATGAACGAGCTGGCGTGAAGGCGGCTCATCTCTCTGCGGCCTCAGCGAATCACTGCGTGAGATAAGTTCACGCGGTCGCGACGGAGCGCGCCCCTCCCGCTATTGCCTCCCCATCCGTTTTTCTTTGCGGAAAATGCAAAAGTTTAGTATGCTTTTCCGTCAAAGGAATTGAGGAGTCAGGGGACGATGAAACGGAAAGCACTTTTCGTAGGGGTTGACCAATACGATGACGGGAGCATCCATGATTTGCAGTGCGCGGCGAATGACGCGGCGCTCATACTCTCGCAGTTTCGTGCAATCGGTTACGAGGCTGGCCTGCTGACGAATCCGAACCGTGACCAGGTGATGAAAGAATTTGTCAGGATGACGGAAGGACTTGGCGCGGGCGACGAATTTCTTTTTTACTTTGCGGGACATGGGTTCATCGCGCCGGGCGGCGAACATCTGCTGTTTTGCCGGGATGATTTCTATGAGAACATCCAGTTCAATTATGCGGGAATCCCATTCGGGATGCTTCAGGCCAAGACGGAGCGAACAGGGTTCAACCGTATGTTCATCTTGGATGCGTGCCAGTCAAATCCGTTCACGACGCGGGGCACGGAACAAACGCGCGACCTTCTCCCGTCGGCGGACAGCTATGTGAAGAACGTGCGATCCGGCGGGTTGGCGGTGATGCGTTCATGCGCTCCCGGAGAGTGTGCGCTGGAGTTGCCTTCGGAGCGGCGAGGTGTCTTTTCGCTGGCGCTGGACCGCGTGATAGACGGATGTCGGCGGAACGGGGGTGAGCTGGCGTTCGACCAGTCGTTCGCCCAGCTGGTGTACGGCAAGATGGGCGAGATTGCCCGCGAGAACCGTCTTCGGTTGAACCAGACGCCGGAAATCAAAATGTCCGCCAACTGGGGACACGTGGTGCTTGTCGCGGGGCGTACTACGGTGTCGCCTCGGATTGTGAAATGTCCTTCCTGCGGGTTTCGGAATGAGGAATCGGAGACCTTTCAGTGTCGTATCTGCGGCCGGGACTACCTCTGCAAGCGGCATTATGAGGCATCGTCAAACTGTTGTGCCGAGTGCGCCGCGAAAGGGACGGCAAACGTCTCCCAACCGACGGGCGATTCGACTTTGGGCGAAATTCTGCGGAATGCGCGGGAAGCGAAAAAACTCTCTGTCGCTCAAGTTGCCTCCGCGACGGGACTGCTTGCCCAAATCATCCAAGATTTGGAGAACGATGATTATCGGCGTGTTCAAGCGAGCATCTATGGGAAAGGTTTTGTCCGTCTGTACGCCGAATGCGTAGGACTTGACGCCAAGCCGCTCGTGAAGATGTTTCTATCCGTTTATGGTGATGCTCCGTCGGTGCCGCCCCCCCCCGTTTTGCGGGCGGGGGAGACGAAGCAGATCGTGCTACCGGGTCAGGTGAAGATGGAGTTCCGGTGGTGTCCGCCCGGTACGTTCGAGATGGGCAGTCCAATGTCCGAAAGCGGTCGCGACGGCCGGGAGGTTCGGCATCGCGTGACGTTGACCAAGGGTTTCTGGATGGGGCGGTTTCCCGTGACGCGGGAACAGTGGGACAGTGTGATGGAAACAAATCCGTCTGCCGGAACGATGGAACGGAAGGCCCGGGATGTTGTCATCGAGCAACTGGGGGTTGATGCCGGTCAGGTAACCAGAAACGCTTCGTTTGTTTCCGATCTGGGCGCGGATTCATTGGATGCTGTTGAGTTGGTCATGGGGTTTGAAGAGGAGTTCGGAGCCACGATTTCCGAGGAAGAAGCGGAAAAGCTGACTACTTTCGGTAAGGTGCTGGACTACTTGAAAAGCAAGGGATTTGCGGATGGTGAGAAACAGCTGCCCCAACAGAATGTTTCCTGGCTCAGCTGTCAGGCGTTCGTCGAAAAGGTGAACGCGGTGACTGGTTGCGGAATGCGTCTGCCGACGGAGGCGGAATGGGAATATGCCTGCCGGGCGGGGACGAACACTCCCTACAGCGGTACGGGGAGTCTGGATGGGATGGGGTGGTATGGCGGAAACAGCGGAAACGAACCTCATCCGGTGGGAACGAAGGCATCCAACGCCTGGGGTCTGTACGACATGCACGGGAATGTGTGCGAGTGGTGCGCGGATTGGTACGGGGACTATCCGAGCCGAAGCGTGACCGATCCGGTCGGGCCATCCCAAGGAACGTACCGCGTGATTCGTGGCGGGAGCTGGAAGCATGACGCAGACCTCTGCCGTTCCGCATCCCGAAGCTGGGGTGGACCGGGCCACCGTGACCACAACCTAGGCTTCCGCGTTGTTCTCGTTCCCGATTCGTGAATGGGGTCAGGTAGGAATGGTTTTCAGGGAGTAGTTTGATTTTTGGTTCGAAGGAAGAGAGAGGAATATGACGACAGAAAACCAGAAAGTTCCGAAGGTGTTTATTCTGGGGGTGCAGCGAAGCGGGAAGACCGTATTCCTTTCCGTCTTGGGCATGAAGTATATGCTGCTGGAGGAGGGCGGTACTGCTGCGCCGCTCGGTTTCCGTCTCGAACCGCAGAGCGACGAAACCAGGAAGCTGGTGAACAGGAAGTACAGCGAGCTTTGTAACAACAGGGAGTGGCTCGCCAACACCCGAGAGGACGAGATGACCCAGCTCCACTGGACGGTTTATACGGGTGCGCGGCCGATCTTTGACTTGGCGACGATGGACTGTTCGGGCGAACAGATTCGCAAGGCGTTCGCGGTGGACTTTGGCGGCGAGAGTGCTTCCTATTCAGGGGCGGGTGCTGCGGCGGATGATGCGTTGCTCTCAGCGAGTGGATCGGTGTCCAGTTCCGGGGAGTTCCGCGTCGAGGAAATCCGCCAAGCCGTGAAGGAGGCGACGCTCGTCTGCCTGTTTATCAACGCCGCAGCATATCCGGATGGCAGTACCGGAAAGGCTCTCCGGAAGAACTTCGAGGACTCGGTGGATACCTTCTGGCGGCTGTTGAGAAAAGACGCGGAGCTTGCCCGAAAATCGCTGCTGGTCCTCACCCAGACGCATCTGGTCCGGGAAACGATTGAGAATACTGGTGGCCCGACCTTGTATCTCTGCGAACGCGGTGCGCAAAGCCTCATGCAACAGGTTCAGAATCATAAGGTCCCGATTATTTGCGTCTCTGCGGTAAACGAGCTGAATTCCGAGAACGCGGTGCCGCCGTCAATCGAGTCGGACGGGCTTTTCGGTTTCTTGCTCACGGTCGGTGGGATCGTGGCGGGGAAGGGAGATGCTCTATACGAATTGAAAAATCGATATCTGGAGTATCTCCGGTTGCGTAACGAGTTCGCGCGTCAGCTCGCTATCCGTTCGGTGTTAACGGAACGGCTTCAGGTTCTGAGAGAATTTATTGCGGCGGCAGATTCGTTCAGGGTTGGGTGTCTCGCGTATGTCGGCAACCCCGGGAACTTGAACCAGTCTCGTACGCAGATCCTCTATCGTAACGCGACGATAGCGGACGATGATGTGAAGGCTGCCCATGATAAGTGGAGGGGGCGGCTGAAGGTGGATGAGGTCTGGATGCGGCAGATACTGAAAGTCATCAAAACCGGGACAACATCCCGGATCCGCGATGACAATACGCTTATACAGCTTGCCGACAATGTCGCTCAAGAGGCGGAAACCACATTCGCCCCGGTGCTTTACGGATTCAACGTGGACACCGGAGAGGGCATCGATTATATGGAGTGGGTGCGCCAGAGCGTTTCGGCGGCTTGCGACGAGTTGGCGGCTGAAAAGGTACACCGGAGGCAACGTTTCTTCACCTTTCTCAAACGCGCAGCGGCGATTCTGTTACTAGCCGGCATGGTGTATGGCGCGTATTGCGGTGCGGCGCGGTACTGTGAACGGGAGAATCAGCGTCTTGCCGGCGAGATCGAACAGCTGTTGCAGTATCCGGAAACGCAACGCGCCAATGATTGGGAGGAAGTGCGGAAGCGGGTTAAGGGACTGTGGAATTTCCCGATGTTGCACATCACGCCAGAGAACTCGATACGAAACGATCTTTGGGCGAGGTTATGCGATTCCGGATTGCAGGTGGACAGGATGCGCCGGGCGATGAAAGAGGCGGATGGGTATTGCGTAGCGTTTACGAACGCGATCAAAACGATCCAGTCAGAGCTGCTGGCGGACTATCGCGCGGTGTTTGCCGTGTACACGAATTTTTCCCAGTACGCGAAATACCCGGACTTCAGGCAGCTGAACGCCCCTGATTACCGGTTTCCCATGCAGGAGGCGGAAATCGCCTCCGGTGAACATCGGATCGGAGAGGCCGACAAACGCTTGAAACAGGCGATCGCGGAGGTTGCCAGGAAGGCTCGGTTGCGGCAGTTGATGGAGGTGGCGGAGACGGCGCTCGAATCGCTGGACGCGGCGGCCTTTGACGGGGCGGCGAATCAAGCCGAGAAACTGGTTGCGACGCCTGAGGAGTCGCGTGTGCTTGCCTCGCTCCGGAAAAATCTCAAGGATCGGCTCGACGCGAAGCGCAGGGAAGAAGAGGCCCGTGCCGAGCAGGAGAGAAAACGCATCGAGCAGGAGTGGAAGGAGCGGCTGGACGTCTGCGAGAATCTGCTCAAGCAGGCGCAGAAAAAGGCCGAGGCAACCGGACAGACATTGCGGGCGGACAGGAAAGTCCGCGCGGTGCAGGAATGTCTGCAAAACCTTTCGCAGACGGCGAAAACGCTGCCGTCCGCAAAAGGCGCATCGTCGGCGAACGCCCAACGGATTCGCGAGATCCAATCCGGCATGGAAAGTGTGCGGAGTCAGCTTCCCTACATTGTCGAGATCGTCGCCTATGGAATCCGGTCCGGGGCGAAGATGTACGAGAATATCGGACTGCCGTTATCCTCGACGGGGAACGACAGATGCGTGGAGATTGACCCGGAGACGAAATGCGCTTCCGTTTATCTGGTGATACCAGAGAAGGATGTGGGTAGTGACAAGAACAAAATCCTTGCCATTCGCAGGGAGAACGGAAAAACCGTGCGGTCTTACTACAGTCTGCATGGCTTGGTTCGGGGAATCAATAAGCAGGAACGGATCATCGAGAGGGAGTAAAGACGGTTATGTCAATGAAACGGAGAAACTGGGGTAGAGCCGGTGCGGGCTTTTTGCTGGGGCTTGCAGGGTGTGCCCTGCTGGGGGCGGGTTGCGTTGCCGTGCAGACGGACTCGGGCAGAAGTGTCAACGGGACGCCACGCGAAACCTCGGTGAAGTGGCTTCGGGTGTCGGCGCGTGACGGCGAGATCGTACCCGTTGCAACGCGCCTGGAAAACGGGGACGTGGAGATTCGGATTCGGTTGTCCGGCGCATTCGAGAAGGAGGTCCATACCTCAACCGACATCACGAGCCGGGATGGTCACTGGTGGGCAATCGGTTTTTTCCCCGGCGTCATGGGGTGTCAGGGGGAACAATCCAGGGCGGTGGGAAATGCGTTGGGCGCGTGCTGGTACAATGTGGTGTATGCTGGCCTTCCGACGGTGTACGGATTGTTGGTGGAGCCGTTCACGTATGTCACACGGGATCAGAAGGACTCGGTGTTCGGGAAATCCGCGTTTGCCCTTTCTCCGATCTTGGGGTTCTGCAAATACAAGAAATGGGAGAGTCGGGAGGAAACAGACAGCAGACGACTGAATGAGACCAGTGTGTTTTTGGAAGATGCGGTTCTCTCGTGCCCGGAGCTTGAGGTGAAGTCCAGACGGGGAGAACCCATCCGGCTCACGCGAAGGCAGATCGAGGGGATGCCGTTCGTCTCGGTTGTCTTTTCCCTGCCGGAGGATCATCCGTTCAAGCAGGAATGGGGATTTGCTGAAAATGAAGCATATCGGTGCACACTGCTGAAGGGAAAGGAGTAATCGGTTATGCGAAGGATAGGTTGTTTGCTGCTGTTTTTCTTATTGGTTGGTTCCGTCCATGCGCGGACATCGGTTTTCGCCTTTTCCTGGTCGGGAAGTGCGAAACCCGCGAAAGATGCGGCCAAGGATATAGATCTTCAGTTGCCGGGGCGTACCTTCTCGATTTACGGATACCGATTGGGATGTTTTGCAGGTGGACACCAAGAGCTTTACGGAATCGCCACGTCCGCGCTCTGTAATTCCGATGCGAGCGTGGGCGGATTCCAGATTGGAGGGCTTGTGAATATCGCGGAAGATGCGACTGCGGGCGTGTGGCAAATCGCGGGAGGTGGGAATGAGATTTCCAAAAGAGGAAACGGGATTCAGATTTCCGGTTTTGCAAATGCGTCGGACGGGGAGTACTTCAACGGCCTTCAGATTGCCGGTCTCACGAACGTATCGATGGGTGAATACAACGGGGCGCAAATCGGACTGGTGAACATGGCAACGAAGATGACAGGGCTTCAGATTGGTGTGATGAACCGTGCGAAATCCTTGTGTGGAGTCCAGCTGGGACTGATCAACATCGAGTCGGATGCCAAGGTCGAATTCATCCCGGTTTTCCGCGTCGGATGGTGAGCGGGACAACCGTGGATGTGTTGTAACGGTGATAACCAGTTGATCTGTGGTCCGCGTTGTACACGAGAATGGATATGAAGGCGGTGGTAGGCACCGTCGGGCGAAAAGTTAGAAGCGGGAATGCGGAGAAGTTGATAGACAGGGAGGGTTGGTGATGAAGAGAAGACTGGGGGTTGTGCGAATCTGTTTATTGTTGTGGTGTTTGACTGCGCTTGCCGGACAGGAAACACGTCCGCAACTTCCGCCCGGATATGTGTGGGCGGGGGATGGTACCGATCTGGTCGAATGGAAGGTTGGTATGACGCATCCACAGAACAAGTATCTGGTCGCGGATACGGAGGAGGGCGCATGGCGCAGTACGCTTGCCGGGTATGAATGGGTGCGCGGAACGGAGCGCACCGAATGGAAGGTCGGCGTGACGCATCCCCGGAACGGGAAATTGGTCTCGGCTACGGAGGAGGGCACATGGCGCAGTACATCTGTCGGGTATGAGTGGATACGCGGGACGGAACGTGTCAAGTGGAAAGCGGGTATGACGCATCCACAGAACAGGAGATTGGTTTCAACGAAGAAAGAAGGCCAGTGGAAACCGAAAGAAGAAGGATATGTCTGGACGGGTGGCTCGAACACGGAGTGGCGTGCGGGAATAGAAAGCGTGAAATATCCGCACTGGGTTTCCATCAGCACCGCCAAGCATCCGACTGATTATTGGCAGCCGATGCCCGGATATTCTCGAAAAGACAAAGACGCGGATGGCCTTTCGGAACTCGTATGGACACCTGGCATGTTGGATGGCGACCGCAAAGCAGCCAAGGAGGAAGGACATTGGCTTCGCAAATGCGGCGATTGTAAGGGGGAGGGGCGTGTAACCTGTCCTGAATGTCATGGATCCGGGAAGAAGTCGGTACGGTGTGATGCGTGTGATCATGGATACATCCAGACAACGGAGACGGAGACATGTTCGGATTGCACCTTGGGGAACCGGCTAATCCGGTGTCCCAATCAGTGTATGCGTGGGGCATTGGATGGAAACTGGTATGTCAGATGCCCTTGCACGGAATGCGTCTGGATGTTCAACGGTACGCACGGGAAACAGAATGGGTTCTTGATGTTCGTGCCGTGCAATCAGTGTGGCGGCAGCGGTTATGTGTTATGTCAAAGCAGTATGTATCATGATGTGAACGGGTGTATTCCTGTCAAGTGTGATACGTGCAGCGGCAATGGATTTCGAATGGTTCAGCGGAAAACCAAGTGTCAGGTATGTGATGGCACAGGTCGCGTTTCCGAAACCTGTCCCCGTTGTTTATTAGGGGATGTAACTTGCCGCTCTTGTAAAGGCAAAGGTTGGATTCCAGAGTGAGGCAAGTTGGCCGGTTAAGCGTGTTAAGCCCAGATTCCGCGTTTGGGTTCTCACGCAGAGCCGCTGAGGTCGCAGAGTACGCGGAGCGCCCCTCCGTTTTTCTTTGCTGAAAACGCAAAAGTTTAGTATGCTTTTCCGTCAAAGAAAATGAGGAGATCGGTATGAAGCGGAAGGCGGTGTTTGTAGGCGTTGACCAGTATGACGACGAGGGTATCCACGATTTGCAGTGCGCGGCGAATGACGCGGCGCTCATGCTCGCGCAGTTCCGGGCGATCGGGTTTGACCCGGTACTGCTGCCGAACCCGACGCGCGACCAGGTGATGAGGGAGTTCAGGCGGATCACGGCCGGGCTGGGTGAGGGCGACGAGTTTCTTTTCTACTTCGCGGGGCACGGGTTCGCGTCGCCAGGCGGGAACGACCACCTGCTGTTCTGCCGCGACGACCGGTATGCGAATATCCAGTACAACTTCGCGGGGATCCCGTTCGGGTTGCTCCAGTCCGAGACGGAACGCGCGGGGCTGAGCCGCATCTTCATTGTCGATGCGTGCCGGTCGAACCCGTTCACGACGCGCGGGGCGGGGCAACCCCGCGACCTCCTCCCGTCGGCGGACAGCTACGTGAAGAACGTGCGGACCGGTGGGCTGGCTGTGATGCGCTCGTGCGGGCAGGGGCAGTGCGCGCTGGAGCTGCCCTCGAAGCGTCGCGGGGTCTTCTCGCTGGCGATGGACGAGGTGATCGGGGGCAGCAAGAGGTCAGGAATAGAACTGGTGTTCGACCAGTCGTTCCTGAAGTCTGTCTATGACCGGATGGGGGAGATCGCCGTGGAGAACGACCTCCAGCTGAATCAGACGCCGGAAATCCGGCTTTCCGCCAACTGGGGGCGGGTGGTGCTGGTGGCGGGACGAGCGGAGCCGACGCCTCGCCCGACGCTGGAGGTTGTGGCGTGCCCGCTGTGCGGCAGGAAGAACCTGGTGACGGAAACGTTTCGGTGCCGGGTGTGCGGCGCGGACAACCTCTGCCTGTCGCACTCCTCCGGGACACCCGGCGTCTGCAAGTCCTGCGCGAAACCAGAAACCGCTTCTGCGGCAAAGCCTCCCAAGGTCACGGTGTCGGTGTCGTCCGGCACGGAGGCACGGACTGACGGGCGCGAGGACACGGACGAGTGGTCCCGGCGGGAGGCGGAGCTGAAGGCGGCCATCGAGGCGGAACTCGCGGCGGCGCGTGAAGCGGAACGCGAGGTCCAGGAAGCAATACGCAGGGCGAAAGAGAAGGCGGAGGCGGAACGGAAAGCCCGCGAGCTGGCGGAGGAGAAGAAACGCCGGGACGCGGAGGAGGCGCGTCAGGCAGCGGAGCTGGAGAAGAAGCTGGCGGAAGTGCGCCGGGTGCGCGAGGCCGCCGAGCGCAAGGCGCGTGAAGCGCGGTACATGGCGGAGGGAAAGACGCTCACCCTGCCCGGCGGCGCGGAGATGCGCTTCCGCTGGTGTCCTGCGGGGACGTTCACGATGGGAAGCCCCACATCAGAGGATGGACGATACGACAACGAGACGCAGCACCGGGTGACGCTGACGCGCGGATTCTGGATGGGCGAGGCGCCCGTGACCCAGGAACAGTGGGAGAGCGTGATGGGGAACAATCCTTCCAACTTTAAAGGCGCGAACCTTCCTGTGGAGCAAGTCTCGTGGAATGACTGTCAGGAGTTCATCAAGAAGGTGAACTCGGCGCTGGACTGCGGGGCACGGCTGCCGACGGAGGCGGAGTGGGAGTACGCCTGCCGCGCGGGGACGACCGGAGCCTACGGAGGTTCGGGGAATCTCGACGAGATGGGATGGTACGACGGGAATAGCGGGGACAAGACGCATCCCGTGGGACAGAAGAAGCCGAACGCCTGGGGTCTGTGCGACATGCACGGGAACGTGTGGGAGTGGTGTTCGGACTGGTTCGGGGACTATCCGTCCGGAAGCGTGACCGATCCTACCGGACCGTCCTCGGGGTCGTACCTTGTGTTGCGCGGCGGCAGCTGGCGCAGCGTCGCGTGGGGTTGTCGCTCCGCGTACCGCTACGGGTACGACCCTGACGGCCGCTTCAACTCCATCGGGCTCCGCCTCCTTTGCTCCGCAGGACCGCACGAATAGGGAGGAGGAGCGGTAGCGACGGGAACGCACGACGGAGAGGCGTCCCGCACGGAGTGCGGGTTCGCGGAGCGAAAGCCTCCGGCGTGCGGGGCGCGGGAAGGGATGCCCAAGGAGAAGCGGACGGCGTACCCGTCTTGTGTGGTTGGTGATTGCTCGGGGAAGCGACACTCCTGTCGCTTCACGGAATGGCAGAACGAAGCGGTAGGAGTGCCGCTTCCCCGAATGTCATGCTCGGAACTCAGAACTCGGAATTTCGAGCTGTCGGTAACAGCAGGCTTTTCGTGGTCGCGTGTAGCGCCATCGGTATTCTCCGCGTGAGGGAATACCGACGGCGAGGGTGCCGTCGCTACGCAGCGGGCGCGAAGCGCCCTATTCGGTCTATTCCGTGTTTCCCATGGTTTCTAAAAATTGTCCAACAGAGGGATCAAGGTTTAGTGTTTGAATAGTTGTTCCATTGCCTGCAACGGAATACTTTTGTTCGTGCAGTATTGGACGTATGTGAGGTATCCGTGCCAATGCAGATCCGAGAAGAAATTCTTCTCGCGCGTCTCGTAGTCGGTGGAGATGGAAACCGTGTCTAGGACGCCACGGCTTTTCCCGTTAAACTGCAAGAATCCGCGAACGAATCCAGATGCCCATGTTCCGGCAAGGGCGAGGAGCGCAATGGTGATGAGTTTGCTGATGAGTTTCATTTCTTTTTCCTTTCCGTGGTTTCTTCGTTAATTTTGAATCCAGGCTTCCAACATACCGAAGCACCAGCTTCCGGGCGGCAGGTCGGCGAGCGTGGAGATGGTTTCTTCCACGGCCGCAAAACCGCCGCGGCAGAGCGTGGTTTTTGTCTCTCCTGTAAAACTGGATTCGGAGAGGGTAACCGGGGTTTCCGTTAGAATGGCGATGACCCGTTCCGGTAATTTGTTCTGGTCAGAGACGGGGCCTCCCACAGTCCACCATCCGCTGTCTCCCTTCCGCGCCGGCATCAATTCTCCGGGGAGGGTGTATTCGTGATGTGCGACGATTCGGTTGTCCGTCGTTCCGAATTCCGGAGAGGGGAAGATTTTGGAGATGATACCGCTTGTCCCGAAGTTGAAGAGAGTCAGATACCCAGCTTTTTCGGAGATGAGGCGAAGCGTAGTCCGGTCTCCGATCCGCAGGATTCCTTTTTTGTTCGGATTGCCATCTCTTCTGGAGGCGGGTATCAGATCGCGTGTTCCGTATGCGTTTCCACTGCGGATGACATCCCAAGACATGGAGAGCGCCCCGGTTCCCTGTTCCCGAATCCAATCCAGCGTATCTCCGAAGAGGTCTTTCGTTTGGTGGTAGAATGTGTCGGGATATAGCGACACGGAGGGATCGGGACGCTGCGCCACTTCGTCTTTGGAGACACCCAGCTTTTCCAAAGAAGACACGAGCGTATCGATCTGTTTGCATGCGGCCTCGAAGCGTTTCGTAATCTCCTCAAGACGTCCCGTTTTCTGGATATCCGCATCGTTACGGGCCTTTTCCATTTCGAGTTTCGCCTTCTCCATTTCTTTGAGTTCATAGATCTTCAAGTCGATCTCTTTCTTCTTCAGGAGCTCGTTCCGTTCGGCCTGTTCCAACTCGAATTTTTCTTTTGCCTCTTGGTGCCGCCGTTTCGCCTCTTCCAGTTCAGACTGTTGGGATACTTTTTCAAGTTCATGTTGAAATTCGCGGCGTTCCTGTTCCAATAGTTTCCGTTCGGCTTCCTTCGCTTTCAGCTGTTGCTGTTCCAGTTCGGCGTCGGGACTACAGAATGTGGTTTCCGAAATCTCCAGATGGAGTCCTGTTCCCGCCAGTTTCTCGTTCAACATCCGGTTCCAGAACAGGACGGGGCAGACGTCCTTTTTTTCGATATCGGCGATATGGTATTTGAAGTCCTGACGAGTCTGCGCAATCTCATCACGGATGCTCGGTCCTAGGATCGATTCGATATACGAGAAAAGGCGATGGGTGTCAATTCCATTGCTAAGAAGAGACTGCTTGTTCGTCTCCAGAAAAGTTTGGATCAACTTCGCTCCGTCGAGAATGGAAACCGAACCGAAGAGCAGGTAATTCCACACATGACCGTCCTCCTCGCAAACTTTTGCGACTTCCATCCGAAACGGAGGAAGTTCCCGTTTGGTGACAGCCAAGACCTGAATGTTCTGTCGGACTGCCTGATTCCGATCGTCCTCGGTTAGTAACTTGCGAATGCCCGAAGCAAAGAGACCGAGGGCATCCTCTTGATGGTCGTCGATTTTAGGACATTTGGCCGAGTGGAAGATTCCCCCCGGGATGGGCGGTAGTTTGCGAATGATAGTGATGGCAGATGAAATTGCTTCTTTATTCATAATTTTACTCCAGTTCGATGGTTCGAATTCGGTTGATGAAATTCTGTAACAGAATGCCAAGATAGACAAAGACGACAGACAAGGCAAGTGTCGCGATAGATCCGTACCGCTTGATTCCGAAGTAATCCATCAACCAATCCTTGCAGAACCACAGCAACACACCGGGAACGCAGAACAGCAATCCGATCAGGTGACGCTGCATGAAACGATAGAAACCCGTTGCGGGACGATAGAGCTTGTCATTCTGATTCACGGAATCTTTTGGGAGAATATAAATGTCGTTCTTGGATTTACGGTCTCTGCATACTGCGTATTTGGCAGGGTCATTCGCCGCGATCCGGATGAAGGCGCGGAGAATGGCCGTTTTCCGAAAGCGAGGGAAATCCCGATACGGGCTGCTGGAGCGTGTATGCAGATCTTCGACCACTTCATCCACTTTCACTACGCCGCCGTTTTTGATGTTCTCATCGACATAGAACTTGACTGCGGACACCAGTTCTTCATGCGTGATCGGCAACAAACGATCTTGGAAATTGCGGAATGTCGTTCTTCCGGTCAGATAGGTCGGCATCTGAACATTCCATTCCCCGGTATCGTTCGGAGTGCTCACCACGACGCTTTCCGATCCGCTTCTGTGTTGCGAGGCGGAAACCCCGTCCCAGGGGAGACTGGAAGCGATCGAGTAAAAAACGAATTGGCCGGAAGGCTGTTTCTTCAGAATTTCACGCGCACAGGATTGGACCAGCTCAACAAAGTGTTCGGACGGGGCAACCGCCGTGTAGGCACCTGTTCGCTGGTCGATAGTGAACGGTGTCGCAAAGACCTCCACCACGTACACGGAGGGCGTGAAGAAGGGCGGAACTGGCGTGAACGCCAAGCATTTCCTGATTTTGGCGGATATGGTTTCCAGCCACGTTTTCTTCCAGTCGGCAGGAGGGTCGCCCAGCTTTTGACCTGAATCGACATCCGACAGCAGTACTTCCAGCAACTCGGCAGAGAAGTCCGCGACAACTTGCGACTTCTTCACTTTAACCCGCCACGGGGTTTGGAGAAGCACAAGGGAGAAACACGTTTCAGGGAATGCGTGTCCTTCCGCCGCAGTCAGGTTGTTGTCGAGCTTGGAACAAAAGTTACGTCGATGCGCCAGGATGGAATCGCGTAACTTGGTTGGAACTGCCCCGAAACGGATTCTGTGCAGGAGTTCGCGATACTCTTTCTTGAGGGAACAGGTCGGTGTGTAGGGAAAGATCGGACTTCCCGCTTCCGGACGGGAAAGTACACACGTGCCGGCGGGCAAGAGACGACCTTCCGAGTCTCGGGATTCTTTGTCGAGGTACCTGGCATACGGGCGGAGATAGACGGGCATATCCGCAGGAAGAGGTTTCGTGTGGATGGACTCTCGCCCGACATTCGGGTATTCGCTCTCATCGTCTTCCTCGTCCTCGTCAGAAGGCGGAATAACCGAAGTGTCTAGAATCGAAAACGCCTCAAGGCAGAACGCGGAGATATAGGCATAAGGAATCAAGGCATGCCCTGCGGCGACTTTAGAGAGGGAAGCCCACTCCTTGCCCCAGCTGTTCCGTGCGATGAAATATCCACCGCCCGGAACGGATTTGTTGTCAAGGTATCCGACGAGGCACATGGCGTGAGCGCCGGACGGCTCTTCTGCGTGTACATTCTCCTCTTCGTCCAGCCAGACGAACGGCATGGTGAGTTTCCCGAAAAGATGCGTCATCCGGCTTCTTTCCCAGCTGGCGTATGTCAGGACACCGATCACGATCGGGTAACCGGATGCCAAAATCCGTTTGTACTGCGTAACAGAACCCCGTGTAAGACTGCGGCAGGTATAGCGATATTTTTTTGCATGTTCGATCGCCTGTTTCGGGGCGGGACCTTGTCCTTCCAAACTCAAGCCGTTCGTGTCAAAGATAGGATTCGGGTAATACGGCCAGTCTTCTTCTGGGCAAATTCCATCCTCCAGTAAAGCCTCCTGGACGGTGGACAGAGAGGTGCCACCTTCGTTCGGGTAACCGTCGCGATTTTTGCAGCACCAGTAAAGGAACTGGGGAGAAAACCGAATCTCGTTTTCTCGTTCGAGAAACTCGCAGAGGGCTGAACCGGCGAAAGCCGTACAGGTGCCTCGCTTAAACTGATTTCGCACGGGGGGGAATTGATCCACGAGATTCACTTCGCTGGGCAGATCGAGAGGCTGATCGGAAGCGGTCAGGGAAACGAGATTTGGGGACTGGCGATTCTGACTGAATTTTCGGCAGTACGCCTGAAGGAGGGTCTGGCGGATCGCCGGTGGGTATGCAAGCCCCCTCTCGTAGGTTCCGACCTTGGTCGCCTGAATGGATTGAAGGGCGTCCGTCGGGAGCGCATTCTGAATTTTTTCCAGATTCGGAATCAAGTTGAAGGCGGGGACGGATGTTTTATTGTCCTGTAGAGCCAACGCACATCCAAACAGTTCTTCTACCGTTTCGATCCACAGGGATTTTAGGGTCTGGATTTGCTCATCGGTGAGTGACGAGATGGCGGTTAACGGAGTTCGATTATTGCTGAGATTGATCATGGTTTTCTCCATCGGCTGCGGAAGTTTTGCATACCTCATGAATAGTTTTGGTTGTGGAATCTTGCGCCTTGTCCTCTGTGGGCGCGTTGTGGTTATTCGTTTCACACGGTTGTGTTTCTACGGACGGTGTCACCGCTGGATTTGCGGAAGGCATTTCGGCATTCGCTCTGTTGTTCCCCGTGTCGTTTTCTGTTTCGTCCTGTGTAGCCTCCGGTTCCTTTTCGCCAGACGGATTTTTGGGTACGTGTTCCGTTGGCATCCACAGACCTTTTGCATGCGGTGGAAGCGCGGTCGAGAGCTCTTGAAACTTTTCCTCCCCTAGCGTCTCTTTGGCTTGCTTCAGGAACTCTTCTTTCCCCAAAAATTCGACGGGCATCGCTGCCAGTGCCGACACCGCTTCTTCCAGTGTCTCAATCCAGTTTTCCTGAAACCATGTTTTCAGTTCCGGCGTAATAAATTCCGTTTCGGAAAGGTTGTGAATGTATTTTTCGTCCATTTTTTATTCCTTTATTCTTCGACTTTCAAGTCAAGGGATTCTGTTTTCTCGTCATGACTTACGAGTATCCGATAATTCCCCATCTCTACGCCGCGTAAAATAGCTGCGCCGCGCGAAAATTCTTTTTTGTCCAGTAGGGTTTTTCCGTTGTCAAGGTCGATTACCGTCAGAAGGAAGGGGAAAAGTTCCAGTTCACTTTGAGCTACAATCGGGCTGATGGATACGTCGATTCCGTTTTTTCCCTTGGACAGTTTGACACGAATCGAGAAAGGTTGTTTCTGCACGGACCGGGTTTTGTCGGATGTGCCGCCAAACCCGCGTGTCATCATGCCGCCACACAGTGCGGGCTGAGGGGGTTGGACTACGGCTTTCGCAAAGGTACGGATCAGGTCTATGCCGTCCTGCAAAAACTGTTTCAGGGATACGACCAGGTCTGGACTCGTCTCAGATACCACCGCTGGATGCGTTTCGTATCCTGTCAGATAGCGGTTGCAGGCAGTGGCAATCTGGGAACGGTACAGTTCCCGGATTTCGGGGAGCGGACGCATCGGAGGAAGATCCGACGTCACACTCTGTAAAAACTCGTTGAAATTTGCTTGGTTTGATTTCATGACAATCACCTCCACACACATTGACGAAAAATCATCCTACCTTTTTGCAAAAAGTTTTCTTCAATTTTTGGATCGTTCGGTTGATGATACTGGCCACGGTTCCTTCCTTCATCTTCATGATGTCGGAAATCTCTTTCCCCGGTATGCGGCGCATCCAAAGTTGAATGATTTTCCGATCTTGATCATCTTGAATGGCCGCAAGGATTTTCTTAACCTCTTCGATTTTGTCTTCCCGTTCGATGGAATCTAAAAACTTTTGGTGTTCGGAATAGGTTTCGTACACAGAAGCATCTGGACGCAAGGGTGGTTCACCGTCGGCACGCCTAGGAGCGGTCAATATCTCCGTCGAAATCATATCGAAGATCTCGCATGTGCTGTCTTCGTCCAAAGAAGACGAAGCATTCCCAGCCTTTTCCCTTCTGATGTCTCGTTCCTTAGCCGTCATGAAACGATACTCGTCCCTGATACTGTACGCGAGTTGCTTCCCGCACATAGCATTGAAATTTTTGATATCAGATTCCAATGGATTATTCAAGATCCGAGTCAATCTGTCGATGAACCGATTGCAGAGGTATTCGAAATTTTCATCCCGCCATCCGGAATTGGCACTCTTAAACTTGGGTTGGAGGGCATCCAAGAGCTGGTAGATGAATGCGAAGAAGTCATTGGTAATTTGCGGATCTTTCCGCAAGAGCCGATCTACGAACGCGTCATCAAAAGAAAAAGAAATTCCCTTCCCGCTGACTTTGAAAGGCTGTTGATTTAGAAACCTCATTTCTTTCCTCCTATCGTTTCCGCCCCGTATTTATCTACGAAGGAAACAAAGATGAACCATACTGTACACGGTGGTGACATCCCCCATAATACGGTTACCATTATACAACAGTACGATCTTACCATGCAAGCAGAACTTTTGATTCGGGATGTGATTGCCGATTATTGATGGCAATCGGCGTGACTTGCCCGTTCATTTACCGTCGCCGCAAAAACAACACGATGTGTTTGGTGTCATCAGAGGTAATTGTACCCCCTCGAATAGATCTCGGCTCTGCGTTGTTCTGTCGCCCCTTCAGGGCTTGGCGGATAGCGGTTGTACCGTCGGGGGTTACGCTTCGCTCACCCCCGTCTGTATAGGTAACGCCCTTTTAGGGCTAAACGGTCGCGACCAGTGTATCCCCGTCCGATTGCATTCGATTGCAATCGACAGCTACCGATGACACGCGACAAGCGTCATGCGACAGTCCGCGTTGGACTGGCGAGACTGACGCGAAGCACCCGCCGTCGCTACTGCCTACTCCCTATTGCCTACTGCCTTCTTTTCATTCTTCATTGCCGCCTTCGGCGGCTTGCTTCTCAGCTTCCCCGCCTCTCAGCTTTTCATTGGCGGCTAGCCGCCAATGAAGTGGCTATGTCTCGATTTCTTTGACGGTGCCGAGGCAGATGTCGATTTTGAAGATGCCGCCGAGGCGCAACTGGAAGCGGAAGATGTTCGGCATTCCAACGCCGGGGAAGAGATGAATGCGCAACTTGCTGAACGAAAGCGCGAATGAGAACAGATGCTCGTGCGTCCGTTTCAGTTTTTTCGTGGGGGGCGACGGCAGTACATTCTCGCGGTTGAACTTCACCTTCGGATCAAGCGGTTCGCAGTAGCTGTAACCTTTTTGCTTGAGCCATTCCGAGAGCGCGGTCTTCCAATCGGTGGAGGCGTGGGTGATCTTGCCCGACTCAATCATGCGACGGAAGGTCGCCTCGTAATCGGGCGAGATAGCGTCCTTTTGGATGAGCGCATGGTAGAGAAGGGAGTAGAAGAAATCCTCGTCGCACGGAACGCGGACACCGTTCTCAAGACGGGATCGGGAAAGGATGTCGGACGCGAAAGCTGGATCGTAGTAACCGTCGCCGGGCGTACGCAGATCGAACTTGTACGCCTTCCCGCCGACGCGCAAAAGGTGGGCGTACTTGTAGGGTTTCGGCGACATCCGTTCCGCGCCCGTGATGGCAGCGAACTGGTCGATGTCGGGAACCAACATGTCGATGTCGGGATGCGACTCCTCCGCAAGGCGGTCGAGCGAGTCCGCGTTGCGAAGAATGACATACGGCATACACTCGTTCAGAATCGTGAAGAGTTGACGCAGGGAGTCCCAGCCACGATAGCGGGGCGAGGCACTTGTGAGATACACCAGTTCTCCGTCCAATTTCTCCGTGGCGAGGTAGTCCGCAAGCGTGCGTCCCGTGAGGAGACAGAAATTGTGTCGCGTTTCGTCCAACGTGACCGAGGAATGGACGCGGTCTTTGCTGTGGAGCAGTTTACGGTAACGTTTTTTCGCATCGTAGATGTTGACATCGACCAGTTGCTCCGTTCCGCCCAGACTGCGTCGGTTTTCGAAGACGGCATGATGGTCCTCGACGAGATACACGAGAAAACTGCCCGATCCGTCACGCCGCATTTTTGCACGCCAGATGCTGGACGTATGACCGTAGAACGCCTCCAGATGTTGCTCGAAGGCACGTTGGGGCCAGGCGACCTCGAACTGCTTCAACAGCGAGAAATGCTGTTTGAGATCTGCCAAGATTTCATCCGCGTGATCACGCGCTTCCTCCCACAGAAGGAAGAGATACACCTGTCTTTGTTCTTCGGGCATAGTCACCTTTCGACTCCGCTGTTGCGGAATGACGAAACCAGTATAACCTACCCGCGCCCGAGTTTCAAGTGCGCGTTATGTATTTGCGCTGTACAAGTGCGCAAGGCGTTTAGGCGGGACCGGCGAGACTGGCAGGACTGGCGAGACTGGCGACCCACCACCACCTCGCCTCTCCGCTTCTTCTTCGTCTCCATTGTCTCCACCGTCCCCATTGTCCCCACTTGTCAGCTGGCGGCTTTGCCGCCTGTCACTACTTCGTACAACGAAGCGGACAGCTAACACCTGAAAGCTAACACCTAGAAGCTAACATGAAAATCGCCCTTGTTTTCGCGGGCAATTCATGCGATACTGGAAAGCAACGATTCATTAGGAGTCTATCGGACATTGTTTTCATGCTGGATTTGAGTTTACAGGCTTTAGGGGAAAACCTGACTTTTCTCAAGGGGAACCGCTTTCTGCAGTTGCTGCTGATTATCGCCAGCTCCTGCTTTCTGGAAGACCCCGCCCGTTGTGTCATCGGGCCTCTCGTAGGCGCGGATGTCATCGAGTGGTGGTTTGCGATTCTCGGCATGACGCTGGGCGGCATGGCTGGCGATCTCGGCCTCTACCTGATCGGTCGTCTCGGAACGGCGGTGCTGATTCGTCGCCGATGGCTAAACCGTGCCCGTCTGGTGTGGATCAAGCAGACCTTCCGTCATCACGCGGTGAAGGCGATGCTCTTCGCCCGCTATCTCCCGGGGACGCGAGGCGTCACCTACATTTCCGCCGGCGTCGCCCGCTATCCATTCCCCAAGGCGATCCTCTTGCTCTTCCTTGCCGCGTTCTCACAAGCCGTCATCTTTACGATTTTCGGACACTTCATCGGGGAGGCGATTCTGCCGTGGATGCAGAAGCCTTGGTTCGGTTGGGCGGTCTTGGCGGTCGTCGTCTTTCCCATTATCATCGTCTATCAAGTCGCCAGCCGGAAGGCGGAGCGCGAGGGCGGTCGCAAGCCCAAGGGCTGAGTTGCGATTGCGCGTAGGCGGCATGTCGTGGGACAAACAAAAGGAGGAGAACAGATGCAAGTGGAACAGAGTGGAACGGGGCGTAGGGATTTCTTATTGGGTTGTTTGGCCGCCGCGCCAAGCGTGGCCTGTGCGGCACTTCCGTCGATTGGCGAGGAGAAAAAAGAAGACGAGTTGGACGTCTGGCAGCGGGATACGGATCTTGTCTCCAGCGAGGTGTACGGGCAATATATGCGGGACGGCAACACGCGCGGTCTCGCCGCACTCGAGAAACTGGAGAAGGGCTTTGAAAAGGTTTTCCGCGAAGTCGGCGAAACGACAATCACCGACGTGCCCGCCGTCTGGAGCGTCTATAACATGGGATACATCGTCAAAACGCGCGAGGCGCTTTTCTCCATCGACCTCGTTCACCGTCGCGGGGTCGAGTTCGCCCCTCTGCTAGACTTTGCGCTGATTACGCACAACCACGGGGACCACTGGCGGGCGTCGCTCTACAATGCCATGGATTCCGCCGGCAAGACCGTCATTTCGAATTTCCTCGACAACTATGGCGTGCGCAACTGGAGGAAGGACGGCGGTTTCACCCGTGCCAAGAAGACCTTCAAGATCAAGGACGTGGAGATTCGAACGTCGCTCATCGACCACAACGACTATCTCATCGATTTCACGACGGCTTTCGAGATTCGCGTCGGCAACTGGATTCTCTACCATACGGGCGACAGCGGCAGGGGAACGGAACCCAAGCTCGGTACAACTTGGGGACAGGCGGACCTTTGGCTCTTCTTCCCCGGATGCGGAATCAACACGGAGAAGGCGGTGAAGCAGGTGAAGCCGAAGCGCGTGGTCTTTGGCCACCTTTGGGAACTCGGTCACAAGACAGGACGTCTCACCACGCCGATGATCCGTCCCCGCTTGGTGGCGGCGCGAAACGCCGGTTGCGAGAACGTGTCCGCCATGTTCTGGGGCGATCGCGTCCTGTAATCGGCGGGGGAATGCGCGGCAGACGAGGGTGTCCAGTCGCCTTCAAATGGTGTTGCGAATGCTACAATAAAGGTCGGTCGGCCTATAAAAATGATTTGTTTGAGGCGATAAAAACAATCCCCGGCGTTTCAAGGTCTCGATTGATGGAGATCGTAGGCAAAGGTAGAACCTGCGTTACAGAGGCATTGTCGTCTCTGCAAAAGGATGGATTAATTGAACATCGAGGCAGCCGCAAGACAGGGGTATATTATGTCAATGATTGAGACCTTCGTGAAACATGAAACAAGGCGGTGTTCACGAGGCATAAGATGAACTGGATGATGTTGATAACGGCGGGATTGTTCGAGGTCGTATGAGCGATAGCGCTCAAGATGCTGGAGGCGGTCAAGACGGGCGTGGAGCTTGTGATGTAGAAATATTGGAAGAGGGAAAAGCGAGGATGAGAATGAAACGGGAAGAATCTCAGAATGTCGAGTACAAGGAGTCGTGGCACGACAAGTATCTCGAATGGATATGTGGCTATGCGAACGCCAAAGGTGGAACGCTGTACATCGGCATCGAGGACGGTACCAAGAAGCCCGTCGGGGTGAAAGACCCCAATAAATTGATGGAGAACATACCAAATTCCATCCGCAATACGATGGGCATCGTAGCCGATGTATCTCTCCTCAAGAAACAGGGCAAGGCTGTGATACGAATCAAGGTTCCGGCAAGTTCATTCCCCGTTAGCTACCAAGGGCGGTTTCACTACCGCACTGGCGCAGTGAAGATGCTACTGACTGATCCCTCCCTGACACAGTTCCTTATGGAGAAATCTGGTCAGCAATGGGATTGCATTTCCTGTTTTGGTGGACACCGTGCGTTCGACTTCACGTTCATCGCGCTCAAGAACCTCTATGAAAAAGCGAACGGGATGAAGATGACTAAGGAAGACATTTTGTCTTTCGGACTCGTTACCGAAACGGGCGTTCTGACCAACACAGGGGCGTTGCTGGTCGATGAGTCTCCGATTCGGCACTCCCGCGTCTTCTGTACCCGTTGGAACGGACTCAGCATGACTGCGGGCGTGATGGACGCAGCTGACGATCAGGAATACAGCGGAGGGCTTCTCCAACTGCTGAAGTATGCCGAGGATTTCGTTCGTAGCCACTCGCGCCGCGCATGGCACAAGCGCCCGACAGACCGCGTGAACTTCCGCGAGTATCCCGAACGCTCGATTCAGGAAATGCTCATCAACGGATTTGTTCACCGTGACTACCTTGAAACTGGCAGCGAAGTCCACGTTGACATATTTGATGACCGCATCGAGATCACTTCGCCGGGCGGGATGCCGGGCGACCGTAAGGTGCAGGAATATGCGAATATCCGCCAAATTCCGTCGCGCCGCCGCAACAAGTGCCTCGCGGATATGTTCGAGCGGCTCGATCTAATGGAGCGCAAGGGCAGTGGCTTCAAGAAACTCTACGAAGACTACGAGAAATTGGCGGTCAACCTCGGTAAGAGGATGCCGATTTTGGAGTCTGAGAGCAACTACTTCCGCGTAACGTTACCGAATCTGCTCTACGGATTCACGGACGAGCAACTTGTTGCCGCAGTTGACGACTCGCCCTATGGAGTGCCGAAAGACAGGGTTAAAGCCGTTGCAACCTACCATGATACCCCGCCAGTTACCCCACCAGTTACCCCACCAGTTACCCCACCAGTTACCCCACCAGTTGATGAGAAGCAGAAACGGCTTATGCTGGTACTCAAAAACACGGCACTTGGAACTTCTGAACTGCTTAAGGCTATGCATATCCGTGACCGTAACTATCTCCGCGAAGGTTATATCCGTCCTACGTTGAGAGCCGGTTTCATTGAGCAGACACGGCCAGACATCAAGCATTCCAAACTCCAGAAGTACAGGCTTACCGAAAAAGGACGCATTGCGCTTGCGCAGATGGAGAGGCAATGAAGTGTTTTGAACTGTTGGGGGAAATTAAAAAAGAGAATCGAAATGTCTGACTATGCAACTGCCATACGGAAGCGACTGTCTAGTTGTTTCTATTCCTATTTGCCGGTTCCTTATCGGCAAGCCCCCCGCCCGCGACTCGTTGCGGGAACGTTCATGGGGATAACTTTCGGTTTCGACGACGCGGGTGTCGCCGTTACACAAGCGGACGCGACGGAGCGCGTCCCTCCCATTCGTCACCGCAACCTCTGGTTGCTTACTTCTCAGCAGGGCGGCTTCGCCGCCCTGCGAAGTTATCGGCAAGTTGTAGGTACAACTTTCTTCGCGTATGGTTACACGATGGTTGTTTTTTTGTGTATAATAGCCGTACTTACTCTTGGGTTTTCATAACATCGGAGAAAAAAGAACGGAGGTTTTGCGGATGAAAACAGGAAAACAGTGTGGTCTCGCTTGTTATTTGCAAGTCGTTTTGTTTGTGTTTTGGGGAGGACTCGGCAGTGCCTTGGGGCAATCGACTCTGACGAACGGCCTGGTGGCGTGCTGGCATTTCGATTCCGCCGAGACGCTGACGGACGACACGGGGCCGTACCGCTCCGCCCTGCAGAACATGGGCGGCGTGACCTTCGACGCGGACGAGAGCCCCTACGCGGCCGGCGGTTCCGCCTACTTCGGCGGTTCCGGCACCTCGTATCTCCGCCCCTGCAACGGCGGGTATCTGCCGGGCGGTCCGCGTGGATCCGAGCCGTTTTCGTTCGCCTGCTGGTTCAAGACCGCCGGGACCGGGGCGCGCCAGCTGTTCGTCTTCGGGAATGCGACCGATGGCCACGCCGTGGGTTTCCGCATGGAGGACGACCGGGCGAAATGTCTCTCCTATTTGTGGGGGACCATGAACGAAAGTTACGTGTATCCGACGGACGGGACGGACACGTTCGCCGGGTCCTGGCACAGCATCGTGCACGTCTGGGACGGAACAACCTTCCGCATTTTCATCGACGGCGTTTCCGCTGAGCTGACCCCCAAGGCCGCCACCGTGACGCGCACCGCCGCAACCGCGCCGGACATCCTGCCGACCGCCTTCCTGCTGGGGGCGAGCCACAACAGCGGCAAGTGGATGGGATGGATTGACGAGGCCGCGCTGTGGAACCGCGCCCTGACCGCCGGCGAGATCGCCGCGTACATCGCGGACGGCGTGCCCGCCGACGCGACGACCTTCCCCGGATCGGACTACACGGTCACCAGCGCGACCGACACCATCCCTGTCCTCTCCGGATCGGACAAGCTGACGGTGAACCTTCCCGTCGGGCAGACCATCACGCTGGAGGGAGACAACTCCGGCTGGCACGGCACGCTCGACCTGCTGCAGGGCATCGTGAAGATTATGAACAGCGAGGCGATCGGCAGCGCGGCCCTCTTCAACACCAACGAGACGTTCGCCGCGAACAACGCGAACAACGCCCGCTTCGATTTCTACGGCACGGTGACGGCGGCGAACGAGATCCGGCTGGGGACCGAGACACCGCTCAACAACGGGCCTCGCATCGTCTCGTACGGGACCGTCGCGCTGAACGGGCCGATGTACGTCTGGAACAGCTTCCTGCGCGTGGCGAACGCCACCAGCTCGCTGACGCTCGGCGGGGATATCACCTGCATCGGCGGCCTCTACTTCGTCTTGCAGGACGTAAGCGACCACTACGCACCCCGCATCTTCGTCACGGGGCGTTTCCGGAATCTCCACACGCTTTGGCCGGACGGCAACAACACGGGGGTGAAGTTCATGGTTCCCAACCAGAACATCACCTGTCCGATGCCGACGCAGGGCGGGACCATCGTATGCGGCACGGACGAGGTGTTTACCGCCGCCTACCTCACCGGACGGAACGGGCGGACGGCCAGACGCGGCTTTTTCGACCTGAGCGGCACGTCGCAGAGTTTCCTGAACAACGACCAGCAGACGTATGACGCGGGGCAGCTGATCCGCAATTCGAACGAGAACGCCAAGGGGAGTCTGCGGATCGCGCAGACCAAGGATAACGCGGGATCCAACGTGAGCATGGCGGGCCCGTTCGACTTCGTGAAGGAAGGCACCGAACTGCTCGTTCTCCAACGCGCATTCGAGATCTCCGGCACGCTCGACGTGGCGGCGGGGACGCTGAAGCTGACCGGGCCGCAGACGACCATCGCTAGCCAGGTGGTGGTGCGCGCGGGCGCGACGCTCGACTTGGGCGGCAACTCCTACCGCTGCACGGAACTGACGCTCGCGGGCGGGACCGTGCGGAACGGCACGCTCGCCGGGACGACGAACCACCTCGCGGCGGGCAGCGTGGGCGCGACGCTCGCGGGCGGCGTGACGGTCAAGACGGGCGCGGGCGGTGCGTCGCTGGAGGGCGGACTGGCGGCAGGACGCGCCTCGCTCGCCGACGGGCTGGTCTGCTGCTACCACTTCGATTCGGCGGAGACGCTGCTACAGGACTCCGGCCCGTACGGCTACACGCTGGAGAACTGCTGGACGAACGGGGCGTTCAAGGCGGACGCCTCCAATGGGCCGGTCGTCTTCGACGCGAACGAGGGACGGTACGGTACCGGTTCGGCGTCCTTCTCCGAACACGTGTTCCTCTCCTATCCCGGCGGCTATCCGGAGAGGGCGCCGCGCAACGGCGATCCGTTCACCCTTGCGCAGTGGTTCAAGATCCGCGACGGGAAACAGAATGACAATCGCGGCCTGAGCTTCCTCGGAAACGCGAGCAACGGGAACGGCCTGGGACTGGTCGTGTGGGACCGTTCCGCGCATCTTTTCAGCTACTTCTGGGGCAACATGAACGAAGAGCTGGCGTCGCCGACGGACGGCACCTCGACTTTCGCCGGCGGGTGGCACTGCGCGGTGCAGGTCTGGGACGGCAGCCTCTACCGCATCTACATCGACGGGGTGGAGGCTCCGTTGACGCATCGAACAGCAAACTCCACGCGCACGAAAGGGACGATGCCGAACCTCTCCCCGACGCGATTCTGGATCGGCACCGGATACAACAACATGTACCTTTCCGGATGGCTGGACGAGGTGGCGATGTGGAATCGCGCGCTCTCGCCCGAAGAGATCGCCGAGTACATGGAGAACGGCGTGAATACGGACGGGCCGGTCGAGCCGCAGCCCGCGACGCTGGAGGTGGCGGAGGGAACGGTGGCACTGGCGGACGCCGCGTTCACCGCCGGCCTCACGAACGGGATCGTCCTCTGCTACCATTTCGATACGCCGGAGACGCTCTACCAGGATGCCGGTCCCTACGGCTATACGCTGACGGAAGGTACGAAGAACACCAAGTTCCCGACGGGCGGCACGAAGGTGGAGTGCGCCACCGGCGAGGGCGAATGGGCGCACGGCGGCGGCGCCGCGTATTTCGACGGCACGAACAACCTCGTGCTCGCGGGCTACAACGACGACGGGCTGACGCAGCCGGAGATGATCCCGCTAGGCGACGCGCCGTTCACGCTCGGATTCTTCTTCCGCCGCGCGGACAAGTATCCATCCAACACCGGATCGGCCCCCGACTACACCAACATGGGGCTGATCTACTACGGCGATGACCCGAGAAACGTGCCGATGACCATGAACGGGTACGCCTTTTATGATTGGCAATCCCGCCTGTGGAACTACCCGAACGTCGGGACTTACGAATATCTGCTGCCCGAGGACGCCACCCGGACGAAGAAGTTCCGCACGGGCTGGCACAGCGTGGTGCAGACCTGGGACGGCACGGTCATGCGCTACTGGATCGACGGAGAGGAGACGGCGCCCGCGCTGAAGAACCCGAACAACTCGCCCCGCACGCTGGAAACGAGACCGGACATCCGCAGGAAGAGGTTCTACATCTCCGGTGCCTTCAACAACCCCTTCTTCAAGGGGTGGATGGACGAGGTGACGATCTGGAACCGGGCGCTCTCCACGAACGAGGTCCTCTCGTACGTCCGGTACGGGTTCGGAACCGGCGCGGGCGCGGACACGAACGTGACGGTGAACGTGGCGGCGAACGGCACGCTGGCCCCGCTCGGCAGCGAACTGTCGTTCGGCGGCACGCTCGGCGCGGGCGGCGCGTTCACGGGCGACCTGACGCTCCAGGACGGCGCGGTCGTGCGGGCCGAGAGAGGGCGCACGATGGCGGTGACTGGGCGGATCTCCGTGGAGGGGACCGGAACGCTCCGGCCCGAAAGCGCGATCTCCGCGCTTCCGACTGTGTGGACGCCCTTCACGGCGGCCGGCGGGTACGCCGCCGGGACGGCGGAGCGTCTGGCGGGATGGAACGTCAGCCCGCTTCCGAACGGGGCGCTCTCGACATTCTGGATCGATGGGGCGGACTTCCGCGCGAAGGCGTTCCCCCCCGGCATGGTCATCATGATCAAGTAACGAATCTGCAAACCCAACAAAGGAAGAAAAGACATGAAGACGACTTTCGTTTCAACCCTCGCGCTGGCGGCGGCGTTCCTGGCGCTCGCCGCGCCGGCGTCCGGCAAGGTGACGCTGAAATCCCTGCTGGAGGAGATGACCGACCCCGACGCCAACACCTACCTTCCCTCGCCCCGCTATACGGCGCGCCTTTGGTCGAGCTACGACCGCAAGACGACGGAGCCGGGGACGGAGGGATGGTTCGCGAACAGCGACTCCTCCAAATTCCTCCGCGAGGAAACGGTGGGGGAACGGCGCGAGCAGGTGATGCTCGACGCGAAAGGACCCGGCGTGATCACGCGCTTCTGGGTGACGGTCGCCCGGACGGACGGGAAGGGGATCCTGCGCATCTACATCGACGGGAAGCTCGCCGTGGAGGGCGAGGTCCTCAAAATCCTGAGCGGCGGCGCGCTGTGCGGGGCGCCGCTCTCCGACTCCGTCTCGCGAGAGTCGCCCTACCTGAACCGCGGGCACGACCTCTACCTCCCCATCCCCTACGCGGAGAGCTGCAAGGTGACGTATGAAAGCGCCACGCTCTATTCCAAGCAGCCGCGCGGGGGCGGCAAGCCGCCCGCGCGGGAGGCGTTCTACTACAACGTGGAGACGCGGGCGTACGCGGCGGGGACGGAGGTGGAGTCCTTCTCGCTGGAGGTGTTGCGGCGCGAGAAGGCGGCGGTTGACGCCGCCAACCGGAAGCTGGACCGCCGCCTGAACGGCGCGGACAAGGCGCCGGGCGAGATCCTGACCTTCGACGGCGAGATCCCCCCCGGGCAGTCCGTGGTCCGGACGGTCACGCGCGAGGGCGGCGGCGCGATCCGCCGCCTGGCGATGGCGGTGGCGAGCGGCAAGGACCCCAATGCCCTGCGCTCGACCGTGCTGGAGATCTCGTTCGACGGCGAGCGCACGGTGTGGGTTCCGGCGGGCGAGTTCTTCGGGTGCGGCTACACCTACGAGCCGTATTCGAGCTGGTTCACCTCCTGCACGGGGGCGGGCCGCATGGAGAGCCGCTGGACGATGCCCTTCGAGAAGACGTGCACGGTGACGGTGCGCAACTACGCCGCGAAGCCCGTGGCTCTCAGCCTGACTGCGCTCGAGATTGGCGGCTACAGGTGGGACCCCGCGCGCAGCATGCACTTCGGCGCGTGCTGGCACGAGTACGCCGACGCCCCGTCGCGCAGGGGCGCGGAAAAGACGCAGTACGACTACGACTACGCGGAGCTGGAGGGCGAGGGACTGTTCGTGGGTACGACGCTCGCCTTGTGGCAGCCCGCCACCCGCTGGTGGGGCGAGGGCGACGAAAAGGTCTTCATCGACGGGGAGAATACGCCCTCCTACATCGGGACCGGCACGGAGGACTACTACGGGTACGCCTGGTGCCGCCCGCAACCCTTCGACCATCCGTTCATCGCGCAGCCGATCGGCATCGGGCAGGGGCGCCCGCTGCGCGAGGACTTCGCGCGCCGCAACGCGGTGAACGTGCGCAACCGCGCGCTCGACGCGATCCCATTCACGAAGTCGATCCGCTTCCACATGGAGATGTGGCACTGGCTGGAGGACATCAAGCTCGATTTCGCGCCGCTCGCCTGCTGGTACATGCGTCCGGGCGGGAAGGCGAACCGCGGCGCGGATCCCGCCGCCGTCCGGCGCCCCGTGCGGGTCGATATGCCGCCTGTGCAGGTCGCCCTGCCGAAGACCGCCGTCCTCTTCGCGGACTTCGAGAACGGCACGTACGAAGCGTGGAAGGCGGAAGGGGAGGCGTTCGGTCCCGGGCCCGCGCGCGGCATCCTGCCTTTCCAGAATCCCGTGAACGGCTACAGCGGCCGCTACCTCGTCAACAGCTACTACGGAAAAGACGAGACGAAGGGGACGCTCACCTCGCCCGCGTTCACGATCGAGAAGCCATTCATCAATTTCCTCGTGGGAGGCGGCAACTACAAGGACGAGACTTGCGTGAACCTCGTCATCGACGGGAAGACGGTTCGCACGGCGACCGGCAAGAACGCCGAGAGGCTGGAATGGACGCATTGGGATGTCGGCGAGTTCAAGGGGAAGAAGGCGACGATCGTGATCGTCGATAACCGCACCGGGCATTTCGGGCACATCAACGCCGACTGCTTTCACTTCGACATCGCTCCGCGCAAGTGATTCGGGTACGGGGATTCGCATGGCAGACGATACGAACATCAAGTACAGGGACATCTTCCGAATGTTGAGGAGTGAGATCCTCGCCGGAAAATACGACCATGTCTTGCGACTGCCCAGCGAGAACCAGTTGGTGCGCCGATTCAATGCATCGCGCTCGACGATGATCCGCGTGATGCTGGAGTTGCAGAAGTACGGCCTCGTGGAGCGGCGTCGGGGTTCTGGCACGTACCTAAGTCCGATGGCCCGCAACTCGACGGGATGTTTGGGGCTGATCGTTCCCGGACATCGCAACGTGGAAATCTTCACGCCTATCTGCGCGGAGATCGCGCGTGTCAGCCGTGAAGCAGGCTATACCACCTTGTTCGGCGATGTCTCTTCGTCCAATCCTCTCGAACGTGTCCGTCAGGCGCAGGCTCTTGCGGCGGACTACGCGAGCCGACACGTGGCGGGTGTTTTCTTTGAACCGATCGAACTGTTGCCGGACAGCACCGAGTTGAGTCTCGAGATACTTTCTATCCTCAACGGAAATCACATTCCGGTCGTGTTGCTCGATCGCGATGTCGTTTCCGCCAAAGGGCGCAGTCAGTATGATCTGGTGGGTATCAACAACATCCGCGCAGGGCGCACATTGGCGGCGCACGTCATCGCCCAAGGTGCCCGTCACATCTGCTTCTTCATGCCGCCTCACTCCGCACCGACGATCTTCCAGCGCTGCGAGGGCGTTGCGATGGCGGTGCGAGGTGCGGGCATCCCGTGGCGCGACACGAATGTCTGCATCGCTTTTCCGGACGATGTCGATGCCGTGCGCCGTCTTTTTCGGAAGGGTGTGGCCCCGGATGCTTTCATCTGCGGCAACGACCGCACGGCGGCGCGTCTGCTTCAGACGCTGACCGACATCGGAAAGCGGGTGCCGCAAGACACGATGCTTGCCGGGTTCGATGATGTTTCCTGCGCACAGCTGCTTTCGCCGCCGCTCACGACAATACGGCAACCCTGCGAGGCCATTGCCGCCGTGGCGGTACGTACCCTGTTGGAGCGTATCTACGATCCTGCGCTCCCTCCTCGCGAGATCAACCTTGAGGCCACGTTGGTGGTCCGTAAATCAACGAAAGGACAAGTATGAAAAAATACCTTCTCTACTGTGCAGCGGCGGCCGCGTTGGGCGGCTTCCTTTTCGGGTTCGACTCCGGAGTCATCTCCGGGTGCGAGCAGGCCATCCAGAACGAATTCCGACTATCCGGCTTCTGGCACGGACTGGTCGTGGCGGGGGCGCTCATCGGTACGCTCATCGGCGTGTTCTGCGCGATGGTTCCCGCGGACAGGTTCGGGCGCCGGCCGACGCTGAAACTGATGGCGGCGCTCTTCGGCGTCTCCGCCGTGGGGTGCGCGTTCACGGTACAGGGCGCGGCGGGACCGCACATGCTCGGGTGGATGCGCTTTATCGGCGGGCTCGCCATCGGCGGCGTCTCCGTCGTCGTGCCGCTCTACATCGTCGAGATGTCGCCGTCCTCAGTGCGCGGGCGGCTTGTCGCGATGAACCAGCTGAACATCGAGTCGGGCATCTTCGTGTCGTACATCTCGAACTTCCTCGTGGCGCGGTGGATGCTCGCCGAGGGCGGGGCGTTCCGCTCTTTCTGCACGAAGCTCGCGGAGACCTTCGCGACCGGCTCCATGACGGTCGAGATGGTCGAGTGGCGCGTCATGCTCGGCGCGGAGATCCTGCCGATCATCGTGTTCGTCGTCCTCCTCTGCTTCATCCCGGAGTCCCCTCGCTGGCTCGTCCGCGTCGGCCGCAGCGAAGAGGCGCGGGGCGTCCTCGAGAAAATCGGCTTCCCGGAGGTGGAGCGGACGCTCCGCGAGATCCAGGAATCGCTCGCCGGGACGATCTCCGGCAAGGTCGAGCGCCTCTTCCAGTGGAAGTTCCGCAAACCGATCCTCCTCGCGTTTCTCGTCGCGTTTTTCAGCCAGGTCTCCGGCGTGAACGCGATCAACTACTACGCGCCGCGCATCTTCGGGCTTGTCTTCGGCGAGGGCAGCCAGATGGTCTCGCTGATGGGCACGATGGGCGTGGGGCTGATGCACGTCGTATTCTGCCTCGCGGCGTTCGCGATTATCGACCGTTTCGGGCGGCGCGTTCTCATCGTGTGGGGTTCGGCGGTGATGACGGCGATGCTCGCGCTCACCGGCTGGGAACTGTATCTCGCGAAGTCGGGCGCGTGCCATCCGGCGCTCGCGGTCGTCGGCATCCTCGGTTTCACCGCCGCGTTCGCGATCTCGTCCGGCGCGGTCATCTGGGTTTACATCAGCGAGGTGTTCCCCAACTCGGTCCGCGCGAAGGGGCAGGCGCTGGGCAGCTTCACGCACTGGTTCTGGTGCATGATCGTGTCGTGGACGTTCCCGATCGTCGCCGACAAGGCGGGCTTCTGGGCGTTCGTCTTCTTCGCCGCCATGATGTTGGCGCAACTTGCCTGGGGTCTCTTCTGGATGCCTGAAACAAAAGGCGGCACGATCGAAGACATCGAAAAGCGTTTGGGGATCGATTGAAGGAGTATGTAACAATGAAAGAATGCCTCGGTATTGAATTGGGTTCTACGCGCATCAAAGCCGTCATCATCGGCGAAGACGGCGCGACGATCGCCTCCGGCGCGTTCTCATGGGAGAACAAGCCGCTTGCGGATGACGTGTGGACGTATGATCTTGCGGACGCCCGTGCTGGTCTCACTGCCGCCTACGCCGCCTGTGCAGACGACTATGCGGCAAAGCGCGGGGTACGTCCGGCGAGTTTCGCCGCCATCGGTGTTTCCGCGATGATGCACGGCTACATCGCGTTCGATGCGGAAGGGAATCTGCTCGCTCCCTTCCGTACATGGCGTTCCACGAATGCCGCCCCTGCGGGTGCGGCGCTCTCGCAACTCTTCGGCATCCATATCCCCAATCGCTGGTCTGTCGCGCAGCTCTACCAGTCCATCCTCGACGGTGAGGAACACGTGCGACGCATCGCGTTCCAGACCACCCTCGCTGGCTATATCCACTTCCTGCTGACCGGTCGCAAGGTGCTGGGTATTGATGATGCCTCAGGTATGTTCCCTGTGGACGCATTCACGGGAACCTACGACACGCGCCTTGCCGGAGTATTCAGGGAGAAGACCGAGCTTGACGTCACGGCTCTGTTCCCTGCTGTTCTCAAGGCGGGCGAAGATGCGGGATGCCTCACGGAGGCGGGTGCGCGACTCTTGGATCCGTCGGGTACGCTTCAGGCGGGCGTTCCGGTCTGTCCGCCGGAGGGCGATGCGGGAACGGGCATGGTGGCAACGAACGCCGTGAGACCAGGCACAGGAAACGTCTCTGTTGGTACGAGCGTGTTCGCGATGGTCGTGCTGGACAAGCCGATTGCGAAGACAAACCCGCACGTCGATTTCGTCTCCACGCCTTCTGGTGACGATGTGGCGATGGTTCACTGTAACAACGGATGCGGTGAGCTGGACAAGTGGATCGCGCTCTTTGGCGGAGACTACGCGTCACTTCTGACGGAGGCGTTGGAGAAGAGCGATCCGGAGTGCGGCGGTGTACGTGCGACGAATTGGATAGCTGCCGAACCTCTGGTCGGCGTGGATGCGCCGAATCCCTATCTTGCGCACACGCCTGACGCGCATCTCACCCGAGCGAACATTATTCGCGCCCAACTTGAAGCGGTATTCGCTACGCTTGCCAAAGGAATGGAGATCCTGGTGGCGCAAGGTGTGCGCGTGACGCAGTTCACGGCGCACGGGGGTCTCTTCAAGACGCCGGGTGTCGCGCAAAAGGTGCTTGCGGACGCGCTCGGTGCGCCCGTCACTTGTCCGTCTGAGGCGGGCGAAGGCGGCGCATGGGGTATCGCCGCACTTGCCGCGTACCGCAACTACGTCATTTCCGGCGGCGAGTTGCCGCTTGCGGATTTTCTAGAAAACATCCTATTTGCTGACAATGCAGGCTAGGAGACAAAAAGGAGAATTCAAATGAAAAAGAGTATGATCGTTCTCATCGCCGGCGCGGTGCTGGCAAGTGGATGCATGACGCAATCGTTCAACGGCCTCACGGCGGATATTACGTCGCTCTGTCGTCTCTCGGATGCGCGGACGCGCTCGATTAGTCCCGAGAACTTCACCGGTGCACGCAACGCCGGTGCGCTCGCCGATCCCGTTGCGGACAAGGACAAGCGCAACGTCGCCAACGCGTCAGGTTGCGCACGCGAACTCGGCAAAGGCTGGAAGGTCAACCCGTTCGTCAAGATTGCGCCCGGCGAGACGTTGACGCTTGCGGACATCAAGGGACAGGGCGCGATACAGCACATCTGGATGACGCCCACCAAACTTTGGCGACACTCCATCATCCGCATGTATTGGGATGACGAGAAGGAGCCGTCGGTCGAATGTCCCGTGGGCGACTTCTTCGCGAGTGCCTACAACAAATACGCGCAGGTGTCGTCGCTGGCCGTCTGCGTGAATCCCGGCAGTGCGTTCAACTGCTACTGGTTGATGCCGTTCCGTCGTCGAGCGCGTGTCACGATGGAGAACGTAGGCGGGCAGGAGATGCGCCTCTACTACCAGATCGACTACGCGCTCACGGACATTCCCGCCGACGCCGCCTACTTCCACGCGCAGTTCCGTCGCTCGAACCCGACGCAGGGAGCCGTCCACACGCTCATCGACGGTATCAAGGGTAAAGGGCACTACGTGGGTACGTACGTCGCATGGCGCGTGCACGACACGGGTTGGTGGGGCGAAGGCGAAATCAAGTTCCACCTCGACGGCGAGGAGAACCCGACCATCTGCGGCACGGGTACGGAAGACTACTTCTGCGGCTCGTACAACTTCGAAATCGGCGGACGCGCCAAGTACCGCGAGTTCACTACGCCCTACACGGGACTTGCTCAGGTGATCAAGCCCGAAGACCCGAAGAACTACACCTCGTTCGGACTCTACCGCTGGCATGTCACCGATCCCGTCCGTTTCGAGAAAGGTTTGAAGGTAACGATCCAAGACCTCGGCTGGAAGGAACACGGACTCTACAACGCGCAGGCGTCCGACATCGCCTCGACCACGTTCTGGTACCAAACCGAACCACACGCCCCATTCCCGAAGTTGCCATCCGCTGCTGCACTCGTCAACAATCCATGACTTCGCTTCGCGAAGTTATAGGCAAGCGCCCCGCCCGCGGTGCGCGGGAACGTTCATGTGGATAACTTTCGTTTCGACGATGATGGTGTCGTCGTTACGCGGTGGACGCGACGGAGCGCGTCCCTCCCCATCCGTCACTGCAACCTCTGGT
>JAFYDR010000157.1 GCA_017544725.1 Kiritimatiellia bacterium | reverse complement strand
CACCACTATTTCACGGATATGATGTTTGCGCTTCGTTACGCCAAGGAGAACCGTCGGCGGATGATGGAGGCGATGAAGGAGACGCTACTGGAGTTTGCGCCGGATGCGACTTTCATCCGCACCCTCGACATCCACCACAACTATGCGGTCTTCGAGGAACACTTCGGTGAGAAGGTCTGCGTTCACCGCAAGGGAGCGACGTCGGCGAAGCTGGACGAGATCGGAATCATTCCCGGTTCGATGGGAACGGCTAGCTACATTGTGCGGGGACTCGGGAATCCCGATTCCTTCATGAGTTGTTCGCATGGCGCGGGACGTCGCATGAGCCGAACTGCCGCCTCAGCCAACCTGACAGTGGAGGAGTGCGACAAGGCGATGGACGGAATCGTCTGTGAGCGCTGGCACAAGTACAAGGGATACGGCAAGGCGAAAGGACAGCTCGATCTGTCCGAGGCACCACAGGCGTACAAGGATATCGAGACCGTAATCGATTCCGAGCGTGACCTGATCGAGCCGATGGTCCGGTTGGTTCCCTTGGCGAGCCTCAAGGGGTAGAGCGGAGGCAGCTGCGCTGCCTCCGGCTGGATAAGCGTGTTAGGCTGGGAGGCGGGGAAGCTGAGAAGCTGAAATGCTGAGAAGCGGGGAAGCTGGTTAGGCGTGCTAGGCTGAAAGGCGGGGAAGCGAGGCGGCGGTATCATTGATGCCGCCGCTTTTTTACGTCATGCTGAGAATGGGGAGGGAAAAAGCCACAGGGGAGGCAGTCTAGCGAGGTATGTCATTTGTTGCCTGTCGCGTTCGTCCCCGTTGTCTCAGTAGTCCCGTCCACGGTATCGTTAACTGCTCGGCGAATCCGTTCGTGCGTCGCGAATCACGAGTTCGGGGTCATCGGTCAGGGAGAGTGTCTTCATGACAAACCCACCAGGATGGCAGAAATGCGCATAGGGTTTCCCTTCACACCGAGAAAAATCCAGACGGGGGTCGTCTAGGCATCGGAGGAAGGTCAAGCCGGTTCCCCGGTTGTCACGGGTGATGGAACAGGCGGGACGATTCTGTCGGATCCATGCATCGGAACAACGTGAGATTTCCTCCGTGGAGCAGTTCGTGAAATCAGCGACGGGAACGCCGCAGATTTCGCGCTTCACGACATTCTCGTTGATTGAAGCCCAGCATCGGCGCGACAACTCGATTCCGCGAGAGAGGGAAAGTGCCAGCCGTTTCCGAAATTCACCGTCGTCCGCGAAACGGCGGATAACAAAATCGGAAAGCGGGTTTTCAATCAACCCCATTAAGATTTCCTCGTGACCTTGAACGCCCATCTCCCTGCCTGTTGCAAATGGGCCGATGACATCCACCAGATTCCACGCCTTGTACCACGAGAAGATTGTGGAAAACTCTTCGTCCAGGTCAAGCCATTCGACGAAGAGCTTGTACGCGCACTTCGGCTCTTCCGTTCGCACACGCTGGTGGTGATCAAAGTTCAGTTTTTCGGGATCGTAACTCCCGCCCACATCCAGCACGAGCGTGGTCTTACTTTCCAAATCCGCCGCGACTGGACGGCACCGCTCGATCGGGACACTATGCGGAACCCCTGTTGCGAAGGCGATGGCGCACGCCATGATGTCATCGACGTGCGCCAGTCCGTTGTGTACAACGATGCGCTTGACTTGGCCAAGAGCTTGAATTTTCTTTTCCTGTGTCATTTCCCGAATCTTTCCTTGAAATAGGCGATTGCGCCTTCGCGGTCGAAGAACGCCCCGTCTAACTGTGCCTCGAAACAGGCGTCCAGCCAGATACCGAACTGGACGGATGGTGTATATCCCATTGCGATCAGATCGCGTCCCATCAGAATTGGTTTCGGTGCGGATGCCGCTATGCGCAATCGTTCTGCGGTAGCATCAAGCCAGCGAAGATCTTCTCCGTTGGAGCTGCCGCCTGCCAGTTCTGGTGTACGTCCCTGGTCGTCGGCATGCGCCACGCGCAGAAGACGGTCGATGCGGATCACTTTCGCGGCCAACCGTCGAATCGCGCTGTCGCCAGCCTTCGCCCTCCACAAAGCGAACGGTTGCATGTGGTACTGGACGAGAGGCGGCACCTCCCGCAAGAGCCTTTCCTCGTTGGTCAGTCTTCGTAGGAAGTCGAGCGTTGGCTTCACGCCGGCCTCGTCGTGCCCAAACGAACGCAGGTGCCCATCCTTCATCTCCGTCGTGAACGGTTTTCCGAAATCGTGACAGAGAACGGCCAGTCCGACGATCAAATCCTCGTCGCGTTCACCGGTTCGGTCGCGGGCAAACGCATCGAGGCAGAGGCAGGTGTGGTTCCACACGTCACCCTCCGGATGCCATTTGGGATCCTGTTTGCAGCCGATCAGATGTTGGAGTTCGGGGAAATACCGCACCCAGCCAGTCTCTCTCAGGAACTGGAGTCCTCGCCCAATCTGTTTTCCTTGCGTAAGGAGTTTCGACCATTCGCCGAAGAGACGTTCCGGCGGCAGGTCTTCCATCGAGATCGACCGGCAGATTTCAATCGTCTCCGGCGCGGGGTACAGATCGAACCGTGCGATGAACTGCATTCCGCGCAAAACACGCAGAGGGTCTTCCGCAAACTGCTCCGACACGTGACGTAGCCGGTGATCGCGTAGGTCGTTCATGCCACCGTACGGATCCTCGAAGATACCTTCCAGCGGATCGTAATACATGGCGTTAATCGTGAAATCGCGCCTGCAAGCCGCTTCCCGTATCGAGAGGTTGGGATCGGAATCGATCAGAAACCCCTTGTGCCCAATTCCCCGCTTCGTCTCACGACGCGGAATGGAGATGTCCATTTCGACCGATTCCAGTTTCAAGACACCGAAAGAGAGTCCGCAGGGATCGACGCGAAAGCGGTGACTCAACAACTCCTGCAGACGAGCCGGTTCGATGCCGAAAACCTCAACATCGACATCCTTCACGCTTGCGACGCCAAGCGCGAGATCGCGAACCGAACCGCCCACCATCAAGGCTCTCCCGCCCGCGTCTCGAACCATTTCCGCAACCGTCAGGACCGCTTTGCGCAAGTCCTGTTTCAGTACGGACAAATCAAGTTGTTTGTAAATCATCCTTCTTCTCCCACGGTCATACCATGATATTTCACAGGAACGTTCGGACGACACAATCCGGCAGACATGCTGCCACATCTCCTAACGCCCCTGGTTTTTCCGTATCCATTCCAAAATGGCACGCTCTTCCTCTTCGCGCAATGTTTTCATTTTCAAACTCCTTGGCAAAATTATAGACGAACCGGACAATCGGTCGTCCATCTGCAACAGTAATAGCAGTATTCATGCCAAGGGTCCTTTCGCTTGTGGCTATTCGCGTTCAGTTCGCGAAAGCGGTCGAGACAGCCGACTTAACGCCTTGCCGTGAATTTGTAGGGAAGGCTACGGATGACAAGCAAGCGCAGTCGGCGCATGAGAGAAAGGTTTCTAGCATGTTCAGACGCGGCAAGACGTCCGCCCGACCGCTTGCTCAACGAGGACGCAACCGCGAAATTCAACCGAGCGTGATGTCAAGTCCGTCGGATGCGGCACGAAGCGTGTCGGGCAATTCCTCGTTAATCCTCTCCGGTTCCCATGCGCGATACTTGAGTCCCAGATGCGTCAAATAGGCGCGCTGACCGGATGGCGGCGTGTATCGATTGTTTTTCAAAAGCATATTCACGATACGTGAGACCGTCTGGACGCTTGAATGGACGAACAACCGGAAATCCTCGTCAAGATCACCGTCCGTTGCCTCCATGATGATAGCGGTAAGGGGCTGCGGCTCATGGACAAAGGAACCGCCACGGTCCTTGAACATTCCATAGTTTTTGGATTTGACGTGCGGGTCGATACCGATCATCCGTGCGGCGTCCCCCATAATACCGCCGGTATCCGTCGCATAGAGGAGTCGCGCAGAGCCTTTCTCGACAAGGTAGAGCGAAGCCCGTTCCAACACACCGT
>JAFYDR010000156.1 GCA_017544725.1 Kiritimatiellia bacterium | reverse complement strand
CCACGGGAGGGGCAACGTCCTCGTTGCCTGAAATGGAGGTACACCCATTCGATAGCAATCGATAGCTGTCGAATGCAATCGTGGGAGGGGCGCGCTCGCCGTGACCGCTTGTGTAACAACGACGTTCACGGCATCGGTTCGCTTCGCTCACGGTTGGGTAGTGCGGCAGTTAGGTGGTTGAATTCTATCGCTCTTTCAGGGCTAACGAGCCTTTGTTTGATTTCGGGGGCTGCGCTACGCTTGCCCCCGTCTGTGTACCTTCGCCCCTTCGGGGCTTGTCGAAAGTTATTCCCATGAATATTCCAGCGTACAGCGCGGGCGGGTCGCTTGGTTCTGCATGTAGCCACCCGAATTCCGCCGCTTTAGACCTCGTCCAGATATCCGGTTTCAATATACTCGGTGAAGATTCTCTCGACGACTGGATTCGGGGAAATCTTTGGATTGACGCGGATGAAGTACTCATGGTCTTTCGGTTTTCGGTCCCAGACGAAATTCCAGTAGTGGTCGAGAACTTTACCAACCGCACCACTGCGCGAAATACCTTCCGTACAATGGATAAGAACCGGCCACGAACCATGCCCGACATGGTTCAAGATCTTCTGTGCCATGGCAGGCTCAAACCTCGCCACCGTTTCGTCATATTCCTGCGTACCGACGAGGACGGCAACATTCAGGGTAGAATAGTATGTCACATCATCGAAGGTCAGACAAAGCAGGTTCGGCGACTTTAGACCTTCCTCGGAAAACGGCGGTTTCGAATCGAATCCACTTCGTGACTGGATCGACACGACTTTGTTATGTGACAGTACTTGTTCCTCAAGCATTGTCCCCTTGATTTGCTCAAACCACCCTCTCGGCAGACATTGTATCTTCATTGTACTCTCCTTACGTTACCTCAGCTTGTACCGGTGACATCACATTCGACGACGAGGATTCTATCGTTACGCCATTCGCGTCAACTCGTATCTGCACATCCCGTCTTTCGTTTCCACAAAAACAAAGCCCGCCTTTTCCAGCACACGACAAGAACGGATATTCTGTTCCTTCGCACACCCGACAACCACAACACACTTGTACTTGCTGGAATTAAAGCAGCGGGAACACAACAATGTAATTGCCTCCGCCATGAGTCCCCGTCCCCAGAACGGGCATCCGAGCCAATACCCCAACTCCACTTCTTCTGCTTCATAGACACTTTCTCCTTTATGTCTGGGGAACAGATTGATACAGCCGAGCAATGAGCCGTCTTCCGTCGATATGATGGCATACGTTTCAGGCTTGCAGAATATTTCGCGAATGACGCGCAGACTCTCCGCCTCGTCCCGATGTGGTGGGAATCCCGCTGATTCCCCCACCATCGGTACCTTCGCCAACGCGAACAGCGCCGATGCGTCGTTCTCCCGCCACTCCCGTAGCGTAACGCGATTTGTCTTGAGTTCACAGTTCATCCTGGATTCCTCTGTTGCCTATTACCAAATGGATAAGGGAGTGACGGGTTCTCTCTTCATCGACAATAATCGAGTGCGTTCGACAGCTACCAATTGTTATCAACACTTTGGCGACACCTGCCGACGCACTCTCCCAATCACCGAACCGTGAATGAAGCGAACCGATACCCTACCTCACTCGTCATCGGCTTCACATTCCTCCACTGCGGTCTCCGGTGTCTTGATACCGAGCAACACGGCAGCAATTCCCTTTGCGTACTTATCCATAATCTTCGCAGGGAGAACCAAAATCAGTTTCACGAACTTGTCCCTATCCGCACGGATCGCCTCAATCGGCAATGTCATGTGGTAGCGGATTTCGCCATCACTATAATCCATCTCGAAACCGCCATACTTGTTTCCATAGTTGGCCCGCGTAATGAATTCCGCGATTTCCGCTTTCTTCGTCTTTGCAGATGCGGGCAGGATCGTATAGGTCTGCACGAGATCGTCATCGACCATCAGAATGAACTGGCAGGAGTTATAGGGACCGTCGAGTCCGATGCCCCCGGTAAAGATGACCCTGTCATCCTTGTCCTCCATTTCATATTTCCATTCATCCTCATCCAAAAAACCCTTGACGAACTCGGCATTTCCCTTGTACGCGGCTTTCTTCTTGGCGGCAGTAACCTTCGGCGCAACCTTACCCGATTGCAGTTCCGCCTGCACACCAGTTCCCACTTGGACCAGACTTCCGATTCCGTTTGTTGTCGCGCACACCGCCGATACAACCGTACCCGCAAGTATTGCACCGATCATAATTCTCGCATTTTTCATGGTTTCTCCTTTTTCTAGAGTTTGGCAGATGCCATGAGTAATGAAGTGTCCATGTGGTACCCACCACATAATCCAACATCACCCCAACTAAAATACTAGACGGCGAAATGAGAGAGATTTTTGCATTCCATGTGCGAAATTTTTCCACAGGCGGTTGAGCCGCGAGTGACGAATGATGATCGTGGCGGAATGTGATCAGAGCCAATAAAAGAAGCTGGTTAAGCCTAAAACAGCCTAACCAGCTTAATGCGCTTACCCGGCTTACCTAATGAATAGGACGGAACCTGTTGGATTTCCGTTCTTCAACAGAATGCGTCCGTTGTTCAGCAGGAGCGAGAACGCATCGGTGTAGTCGTTCCCGGCGATATCCATGACTTCCAGTCCGATACTGGCAACCGATTCGGCGGTAGCGCCGAGCGCATCCGACAACGTGTAGTAGGTGCGTCCGGGACGTTCCGTGAAGACGACCTTCACCTGCTTCAGTCCGGCGAGCGTCTGCGCGTCGGCGTTGGCGAAGGTCACCGTGTTCTCCAGCGAGGATGAGCTGCCAGAGAACTCCCAACAGTTGTCCTCGCCGACGAAACGGTACGGACCGGAGAGCGTGCCGGCACCCTTGAGCGTACCGTAGATCGGGCAGAAGCCGCCTTCGCGCGGATCGTTCGTGAGGGTCGATCCCGCCGCCAGCTCGATCTCGCCGCCGAGTCCGGGCTGCGCGAACTTCTGCGCGTCGCCGACGCCTGCGGAGATCGGCAGGTAACGTTCGTCGAACGAGTGGTAGCTGCCGCCGTTGATTCTGAACTGCAACGCGCACGTGTTCCCATCGGCGTCGGTGAGTCTGCCGCCCGAACCACCGGATGTGGACGAGGAGTTGTCGCCGACGCGGATGCCGAACTTGTGCCAGCCTTCCAGCAACGTGACACCGCCGCTACCGCGCGCGCAGTTGGAGGTAACGGTGAAGAGCCTCCGTCCGTCCACATCCAACGCGATCTGGTCGTCGTATTCGCCTTGGAAATCCCACTGTCCGGCATTTTCTGCCGAGACGTAGAAGAATCCGTCGAAGCGAGCCGAGATACCGCCGAGCGGGGCGTTCGTGCCGATACCTGAATAGAACCCGTGCATCAACTGGATGGAGTTCGTGATCACGTCAAACGTGTACTTGCTCTCATCTGCAACGGAGTACTCCTTCAAGCTATTACCGAAGGATGCGTACTTGCGCCAGCGGACACTGGTCTTTGTGCAAGTCTCCGGACGCATCCGCATCGGGACGGTCGTCGAATCGAATGGCTGGTACGTATCCGGCCAGTTGCTCGAATCACCAATCTTGAACCAGATACCGTTCTTTGCCGCGAAATCACCGCTGTCGGTTGCCGGTCCGACCGTCGGATCGTTTCCGCTCAAGTAGATGGAGAGCATGAAGTTATGCCAGCCTTCTGTCAACTCCATGTTGTAGATACCGCCCCCGCCCGGTCCCAGTGTCGAAAGCTGGGTGTTATCGATCTGGATTCCGAAGTGGGTCTTGTTGCGCTGCGCGAAGTACCATCTACCCACCTGCTCAGCGCTCACGTAGAACTGACCTAAGTAGTTGAAGCCTGTACCGCTACCGTGCCCGATGTCCCGAATCTGGGACGCCGGACGGTTAAAGTAGGTCAGCGAAGTGGCGACATGTGGCGTGGTCACTTGTTTTGCCAAGAAGAGAGGTCTCATGAGATCCCAAGCGTTGCCATGCCATGTCCAAGCGAGCATCTCCACCATGTTCGTACCCGCGATATCGAGCGTCGCGTTCACGTTCTCGCCGAGGGCGAGTCCGCCCGCGAAACCGGCAGCGTTACGGAGGTCGTTCACGCCGGTGGAGTTGATCGTCCACTTGCCGAAAGGAATACCCTGGATGCCGGGACGGTCTGTCGAGAAGGTGCCGGAGCCGGTGAGCGTGACATCGCTGCCGCCGGCGAGGGCGGTACCCCACTTCACCGTCTTGCCGTTCAGGTCGAAGGTGACCGAACCGTCGGAACGCGGTTCACCGAAGCGGGCGGTCATGCCCGGCTGGGTGAGCGCGAAGTCCGCGCCCGCGCGCAGCGTACCGTTCTCCATCACGAACTGATCACGGTTCGGGATACGCCAGGAGGTGGTGAGACCTTCCGAACCGATCGTGAGCAGTCCGTCCGAGACGTTCATCCGTCCCGCGTATGCCGTGCCTCCGACCGCATCGACCGTGAGCTTCGTGGCGGAGACCGAAGTCTCCGGTCCGATGAAGGTGTGTTCGCCGCGTCCGTTGCCGGTGCCGATCTGGAAGTCGGTTGCCGTGACGATAAGGTTTGTGTTGAACGAATTGATCACCGCGCCGTTGTTCGGCCCCTGCGCGTAGAATCTGTTCAGCGGCCCCGTGATGGTGATACCATCGAATCCGCAGGAGGTGTTGGCGTGCAGATAGAAGGTTCCCGTATGACCCTCCTCCACGGTGACCGAGAGCTTGTCCTTGCCGACCTTCGGGTAGCCGTATCCGTCGTTATTATTTCCGAACACGAATGTACCGCCACCCGAAAGCGAGACATCCAATGCGCTGTTGCGCCAGTCGCTGATACCGGAGGTCCAGTAGTACCCGCCCGTGATGTTCAGGCGCGAATCGCCGGTCATCGTCGTCGCGTAGTTGTGGAAGTCTGTGCCGAGCTGCATCAGCGGGTTACCTTCGTTGACGACAGGTCCATCGAAGTAGTGGCCGTTGCCCGTGACCATGATCGTCCCCTTGTTCGTGAAGGTGTCTTTGTAACGGGTCGCGGAGCCGTTCACCATCGTGAGCGTCGCGCCTTCGTCAACGGTGACCGGCGTCCGGATGTTCGCCGTGCCGTTGTTGTTGCCGATCATGGCGTCGGGACCGTGTGCGGTGATGCCTCCCGTGTTCCACGTACCCTCAGCACCATAGAACCGCAGGCTGCCGTAGAGGTCGATACCGTACGGGATGTCGATCGAAAGCGCGGTACCCTCGAACTTCATCTTGGCGGCATCCAAGATGACGACCTTACCGACGGAGATCGCGGAGTTGATGCCGAGACCGTAGTCATTCGAGGTGGTCCTCATCGCCACGGTGAGGGTGGCGTTGGTCGGACCGGTAACGGCCTTGCTCCGAATCTCAAGCCGCCCTGCGCCGCCGATCGTCGCGTCGCCCGCCAGCTCGACTCCGCCGTCCAGCGCCGTGTTCCAGCCAGAGGCATCGGACGATGTGATGAGTGCGCCCTGATGGTCAGGACCGTCGCCCTCGATGACGAACTTCTTGCGGTTGGTGATCTGCGCGCGTGGACGATCCGCGCCGCCCGTCGTGTCGGTGTAGTTGATGTCGAACTGACCGCCGT
>JAFYDR010000155.1 GCA_017544725.1 Kiritimatiellia bacterium | reverse complement strand
GGGATGTTTGATTTTTGCTAAATTAGTGCTTTCTTTATCACACGGAGCAAATCGAAGATGGGCGCAGAGTTGTTGGACGGGAAAAAACTTGCCGCAGAAATGCGAGCGGAAATTCGCCGCAAGGTCGCGGAGCTGAAAGCATCGAAACAAATCGAGCCTGGGCTTGGCGTACTTCTGGTCGGCGAGAATCCTGCCTCTGTCTCCTATGTCACCGCAAAGGAAAAGGCGTGTGCCGAAGCGGGAATTCTCTCGAAGGAAATCCGTCTTCCCGCCACCGCGACGCAGGATGAAATCGTCGCGGTTGTCCGTCAGTTCAATGCGGATCCCCAGATTCATGGGATCCTTGTGCAGCTTCCCCTTCCCAAAGGAATCGATGAGAACGCGGTGATTGAAACGATTTCCCCTGAAAAAGATGTCGATGGTTTTACGCCGGTTAATATCGGGCGCATGATGATCGGGCTTCCCTCTTTCCTTCCCTGTACCCCGCACGGGATTATCCGAATGCTATTGAAGGCCGGTGTCGAAACCGCCGGCAAACATGCGGTCGTGATCGGACGGAGCAACATCGTCGGGAAACCCGTGGCGCACCTTCTTTCGCGTAAGGCGTTGGGCGGAAACGCAACGGTTACCATCTGTCATACGCGTACGTGCGACCTCGCATCCTACACGAGGAACGCGGACATCTTGGTCGTTGCGGCAGGACACGCGAACACGGTCACGGGCGACATGGTAAAGCCCGGTGCCGTTGTTATTGATGTCGGCGTGAACCGTGTTCCCGATGCGACCTTCCCTCGCGGATATCGTCTTTGCGGAGATGTGGACTTCGAGTCTGTCAGCCGTGTAGCTTCGCTTCTCACTCCGGTTCCGGGTGGAGTCGGACCGCTCACGATCACCATGCTACTGTTTAACACGCTGGAAGCGGCATCCCGTGCTGCAGGAGATTCCGCCGCCGTTTAATCGATCACAACCGATCAAAAGGAGAAAAGAGATGAATGACATTCCTCCCAAAAATATCCCTCCTAACACCCCGCCATTTCCCCCTCCCCCCGAACAAGGCGGTGGATTCGTCGCGCTGTACAACGCAGCGTCGCAATCCGGTATGGAGCAGTTCCCTGTTCTGAAGGCGTTTCAAGATTACATCGAAACGGAACGTGCCCAAGCGCGTAAACGCGTGGTGCAACTTTCCATTACCTTCGCGGCCGTGTTGATTCTCGTAATCGCAGGATTCTTCGCGATCGGCTTCTCGATGTTCAACCAAATGTCCTCGCTCCAAGCAAAGCTATTGGACGCCGCCTTGAACAAAGGAATGCAGCAGCCCTACGCGCAACCACAACCGGTGGTCGTACAGACGCCCCCTGCTCAACAACCGCAAGCCGCACTGCCACCTGAAGTAGCCAAACAACTGGAGAACCTCAACGCGCTCGCGGCAAAACTCGACCAAAAGGAAGAGGAAAAAAAGAAATCGGATCTGGAACTTTTGCGCGAACAGATGCTCGCCATGCAACAGCAGAATCAGCAGTTCCAGGAACAGCTGAAAAAGCAACAGGAACAGAAACAGAAGCAACCGGAACTCACCTGGACAGCACCCCAGTACGATTCTCGTGGTGTCGGCATCCTCAAACCGCCTTCCTACTATCGACAGTTGAAGGAACAGGACGAGGCGAAACGGAAAGCCGCTCAACTCCCCGCGCACGTCCCCTCTCCTGAGAGTTACGCGACAGCTCCTACCGCCACGCCCGCACCAGCACAGACTCTACCTGCCACCACTGCGCCAACTGCCACGCCTGCTGTCACTGCGCCAGCTGCCGCGCCACAGCCCGTCGCCAAGGCGACGGGCACTGCGGCACCTGCAGTTCAAGCGCCCGCGCCAGCGACCGTACCTGCCGCCGCTCCTGCCGCCACACCTGCTGCCACGCCCTCCCTCGTTGCCAAGGCGACGGGCACTGCGGTGCCGGTGGCTCAAGTACCCGCACCAGCGACCGTACCTGCCGCCGCACCTGCTGCCACGCCCGCTGCCACGCCACCCCTCGTCGCCAAGGCGACGGGCGCTGCGGCACCTGTGGCTCAAGTACCCGCGCCAGCACCCGTAAACGTGCCAGCGACAGCACCTGTTGCCACGCCCGCAGCCGCGCCGCAACACGTCGCAAAGGTGACGGGCACGACACCGCCCCCAGTCGCCAATCCCAATGTGACGCCTCCGTCTGCACCGGAGGGACTCATCTCGACCGCGATTCCACTCAAGGCTAAGAAGAGCGGAACGATTCCGTGGCGACTGATGATTCCAGAATGAGGAGATCTTTGTCATGATTCTTGATGAACTGAATCGTTCTGCCCGTTACGAAGCACTTCACCCGCTCTTTCAACGTGCCTTTGCTTTTTTGCGCGAAACGGATTTGACGTCGTTGCCGGATGGTCGTGTTACGTTGGATGGTGATTGTCTCTACGCGAACGTCCAGACCTACCTGACGAAAGAGCATACGGAAGGAAAATTCGAAACGCATCGACGTTACATCGACATCCAGTACATCATATCCGGGAAGGAGTTGATCGGCTACATGCCGTCGGATGAAGGGTGTAAGGAGATCTCGCAGTATGATGTCGCGACCGATTGCGCGTTCTGTCACGGAACACCCACGCTTTGTCGCGTGAATGCGGGTATGTGCATGGTCTTCTTCCCTGGCGAACCGCACATGCCATGTCTTTCTGTGGATACACCGGAATCTGTCAAGAAAATCGTTGTGAAAGTCCTCGCCGAATCAATGTGATGTGCCATTGCTTTCGTCGAGATCAACTGAAAGGAGAAATGAAATGAAGAAATTGTTTTTGCTTGGACTCGGATGTGCCTTGATCGGTTCATTCGCCTTTTGTGACGTCGCACCCGTGCAGCAACCTCGCCAGCTGACGCCGTTGAACACGGCAACGCAAAAGAAAAAATTTACCTGGCTTGATTCCTTCGAGAACGCGAAGAAAGAGGCCGAGAAGTCGAAGGTTCCGATCTTCGCGCTGTTTACCGGCAGCGACTGGTGCCCGTGGTGCGTCAAACTTCACAACGAAGTGCTGGAATCCAAGGAGTTCAAGAAGTACGCGAAGGAAAACCTCGTCCTATTCATCGCCGACTTCCCGCAATCCAAAAAGATTTCGGACAAAGTGAAGCGTCAAAACCAGAAACTCGCGAAAGACTACGGGGTCAGAGGTTATCCGACCGTTCTCCTAATTGATGCGGAAGGCAAGGAACTGGCCCGCACGGGATACAAGCAAGGCGGCGGGAAAGCCTACGTTGAACACCTGAAATCCCTGCTGGAGAAATAGAGATTAAGCTGAGAAGCGGGGAGGCTGAGACGCTGAAAAGCTGAGAAGCATGAATCGACAGCTATCGAGAGTATTCGATAGCTGTCGATTCTTTTCAACTTCTCGCCTACTGCCTTCTTTCACTCGCCAATTTAAAACCGCCGAAGGCGGCGGTTTAACCATTTCATTTTTCATTGCCGCCTTCGGCAGCCTTCGCTTCCAGCCACTTGCCGAGCGCGTTGTAGATATCGCCGCGGCAAGAATGCGTCATGCCGAAGCCATGCGTCATCTTTTTATCTTTGACAGGAATGGCATTGAAGGCGGCATAGACCGCGCAGGGCGGACAGGTGGTATCCGAGAAACCGACCGCCACGCGCACGGGAATGCGGATACGCGCAGCAAAGTTCGCACCGTCGAAATACGGGGCGTTTTTCAATGCCGCCGCCTTCTTCTGTTCCGGCTGACTTTCGATGATACGCGGCCAGCCGCTCATGCGTCCCTTGAGGTAACCGAGCGTGTCGGTGATGGCAGGGACGAAGAAAGCACCCTTCGTGAAGTGCTTGTTCAGTCCGCAGAGATAAAACCCGAATCCTCCACCCTGCGAGGTTCCCGAATAGACAAAGTGTTGACGATCAACATCAGGACGTGCCGCCAGCCAGTTGACCGCGCGGTTGATTCCGAGGATTACCGGGTAGAAGAAATAGGACTCCCGTGAATCGGCAATTCCCGAGCAGGAATATCCCGTCCCATAATTTTTCCGATAGGCAGCTTCCATCTCGTCGTATTTCGCCTTCAGGTTTTTCTCCTGCCATTTCCAGTCCGGCTCGAAGGGATAGACCGCGAAAAAGAGATTGATGCGATCATTCCGTCCGCCCATGTTATTCGTCCAGTTGCCGAATCCAGCGGCGGCAACCTGAACCGACACCGGGAAGGGGGCGCGGGAGATGTCCTTCGGGATGGAGAGGTATCCGTGCACGCGACGACCGAAGGTAGCGAAACTGACACGGTAGAAGTCGAACTCCGGCGTGGATCGTTCCTCAATCTTCATCATCTGCGCATCAATCGGAACCTCGCGTTCCAAACGCGCCATCGCCTCCGCCCAAAAGGCATCGAAATCGGCGGGGGACGGCGATCCTTTCTCGATCTTCTCCGGTTCGTAGCCGACGCTCCACACGAGATCCTTCGCATTCTTGCCCGAGAGGCAAAGACGGAGGAATCCCGGTGTATCTAGCGTTCCTTTCACCGTGAAGGGATTCTGCTTCGAAAGATCGAAGGTGTACGTCCCCTTCTCTTTCGGGCCAAAGTTGTCCATACGGACACGGATCTCGCCGGATGTGGCGCGAACGTTGTTGCTCTCCGTGACAGTCACGGTGAACGTCGCTTCCTCACCGCAGCGGTAAAGGCAGTCTGCGTGATCCGCAACAATGGAAAACTGTAACCGTGCCGACGCGGCAAAAACCAGCGCGAACATGGTGAACAACAAAACATGACAACGATTCTTCATTTTGTTCTCCTCAAAAAGAAGCCCCGGTCTTCCGTGATGGAGCCGGGGCTGTGAAAGTGGTATGCCTGGCGGGAGTCGAACCCGCGACCCCAAGATTAGGAATCTTGTGCTCTGTCCAACTGAGCTACAGGCACACGGGAAACTAGAACTTCATATCGGGAAACGCCTTGTTCTCGATCTTCGCTTTCTTGAGCAGGTCTTGAATGTAGGCCTGGACAGACTGCTGCGCCTGACGGTTCTTCAGCATATCCGTCATTTCCTTTTCCGTAGGAACGGGACGAGGCTGCTGGGCTTCCGGCGTCTTCACCAGAATGTGGGACGCCTTAACGGTCTCCGGCTTCGCCGGCTTGCCATCCTTCGCCTCGACCGCAGGATTCTTCGCGGTCACGAGGATCAGGTGATACCCGAACTTCGTCTCGACGATCTCTCCCACCTTGCCGATCGGCTGCGTGAAGGCGGCCTCTTCAAACTCCTTGACCATCTGACCACGCTGGAACTCGCCCAGATCGCCGCCCTTTTCCTTGCTGGGGCAATCGGAGTGTTCCTTCGCCAACGCTGCGAAGTCAGCACCGTCTGCGATCTGCTTTTTCAGACCTTCGATCTTTTTCTTCGCCTCGGACTTCTTCGAATCGAGGTTCTTGTTCTCGGTCTCGATCTTCGCATTGTTGGCTTTGATCTCGTCGATCGCCTTCTTGACTTCCTCCGGCTTCACTTCGATCTTGTCGATGACCGCGACCTTCAACAGCTTGTCGAGCAACATCCCGTCATCGAACTCCTTCTGCGCGGTTTCCTTACCGAACGGGGACTTCGCCAGCTGCTCGTCCAACGTCGTGTTTTGCTTCTTCAGCTGCTCATTGATCTCATCGACGCGCTTCTTCTTCTCTTCGTCGGTGATCGTGATCTTATCCGCGATCACCTTCTGCATCAAAACCGTACGGACGACGAACTGACGAGCAAGATTCTGCTCGAAGTAGTTTTTCGCCATCTGAATCTGCTCC
>JAFYDR010000154.1 GCA_017544725.1 Kiritimatiellia bacterium | reverse complement strand
CGAATGCGCCCGGCAGTGGGAAGCGTTAGCCAAAGGCAATAGGGTGTCCGCCGCGAGGCGGAATCTGAAGGAAGCCGGATTTAAAGAATGGGATGAATGGCTGCGCCGACGCTTTCGGATGTATATCTGGAAGCAGTGGAAGAAGCCGGGAACGAGAGTGGAAAACCTAAGGAAACTTGGGATATCGGCATGGCAGGCGCGGGGAGTTGCCTATTCCCGAAAAGCATATTGGAGAAGCGCAAAACATGGCGCGGTGAATACAGCCATCTCCAATGAAAGACTCGCACAGGCAGGATATAACAGCATCCTTGACCGGTACGAGTCTCTGCACTTATGCGGTTGAACCGCCGTGTACGGAACCGTACGCACGGTGGTGGTGTGCCGCGAAAGCTGTACACGGGATGAGGGAAGGCCCCTCGGCGGGAACTGACAGGCAGACCCGTCAAATCACCTTGCGCCGCTCTGTTAAAGAGACAGGGTAGGTGAACGGCAAGGAAAAGTCCATATAAAATGGGCAGATACGCTTCGCGAAGATGAACGCAAGTGAACCATTGATGAAGTGTCGTTAGCGTAAATGATGTCAAAACCGGGATTTCACCACCAGACCGGGACAAGAAGGGCGGCAGACCTGTAGCTGGCTGTTCGGCATCCGGCATTAAGATGGCATGAGCGCGGAGCAGGCCAGTGTACGGAACGCGGGAACCTGCGCGTAGATGAGAATCGAAAAGGCACAAATCGCAGAAAGATAAGGCCGAAAGTAGAGAAGCTGCACGTAGGGGCGGAGGTGCCCGTAGTAGTGACGAAACCGCTGTAATGGCGGCGGAGCGAAGGGGTGCCATCAATCGGCTGTGAGAAACAAGTCAACTGCGAAAACAGGAGGAACGAGTGGAAAGCAGCAAACAGTACCATATCGACAAAAGAATCGTGTATCTCGCTTACCGGAAGGTAAAGGCCAATAGGGGCAGCCCAGGTATAGACGGAATCGGGTTTGAAGATTACGAAAGAAACCTGAAGAACAATCTGTACAAGCTGTGGAACCGAATGAGCTCGGGGAGCTATTTTCCTAAACCGGTCATGGCAGTAGAAATCCCCAAGAAAAACGGCGGAGTTAGAGTTCTGGGAATCCCAACGATAGAAGACAGAATCGCTCAGATGACGACAAAGCTGTACATTGAGCCGGTACTCGACCCGTTGTTCCATGAGGACTCATACGGCTACAGGCCAAATAAATCGGCGCTGGATGCGGTTGGGAAGGCAAGGGAAAGATGCTGGAAATATGACTATGTCATAGATCTCGACATCAAAGGGCTATTTGACAACAAAGACCATGAGCTGCTGATGAAAGAAGAACCTATCCTTACTGTCCGATTGAAAGATACGCGGACGATACGGTCATCCATTGTAAGACGGAAGCGCAGGCGAGGTTCATTCTGGACAAGGTCAATGAGAGAATGCAGCAATGCAAACTGGAATTGCACCCGCAGAAAACGAAGATCGTCTACTGCAAAGATAAGGATCGAACCAGGGAGTACAGATGCACAGAGTTCGATTTCCTTGGCTACACCTTTCGGAGGACGCTCATAAAGGACAGGCTTGGACGGCTGCAATGGAACTTCCTTGCGTCTGTAAGCAAAAAGGCATGTCAATCGCTGAAGGACAAGATAAAGGCGATGGAACTACACAAGAGAAGCGGGAGCAAGATTGAGATGATCGCAGAGGTCATAAATCCAACAGTCCGAGGGTGGATGAACTATTTCGGAGCGTACAACAGGTCGGCAATGAAAGCTACGCTGGACGTGATACAGCGCAGACTTATAAAGTGGGCGATGTGTAAGTACAAACGTTTCCGAGGCCACCGAAGACGGGCGGAAGAATGGCTGGATGAGGTCAAAAAGAGAGAGCCCAAGATGTTCGCACACTGGGCTCTCAGTTGACAACGGTAGTGTGATTGATAAGAGCCGTATGAATCGAGAGATTCACGTACGGTTCCGTGAGGGCCTTGGGGTGAAAGTCCCCTTGGCCACTCGACTGGGAGGTCGGTCACTCAACTAATGGGTGACCTCCTACCCGATCACAGTGATCGTTACGGTATATCCGAAGATATGGAACGTCAATGTAATCGGCATAGCGACACCCCCTTTCGGGTGGTGTGGCGAAACCGCCTTTTTTCACTTTGGCAACGCCTGCCCTTGCGGGCAAGTCCATATTACAGAATCCGACAGGTCTTGTCAATCAAAACACGGCGCAAATCCGGCGGAGTAAAGCGCTTCCCGCTGTTTCCGTGAAAAAGGCTTGCAATCTGTTAAAGAAATCGCTATAATCAAAGCAAGGAAACGCGAAAGCGGCAGGACATGGGGTGCGCCAACACCCCACGCCCCTGTGAAGAGTAGATAGGGTACTCAACACAACAAACTGAATCGTTCGCGCCACGCCCTTATTATATCCATTCTCGAATTGCTTTTCAAGGGCATTGTGTTTCGCTCTGATGTTCAGACGGTGTTGGGTTATGATACTCAATGCCGTTTTTGCGTTTCCGGCCCCCAAAGACGCGGGCGGGCGTAAGCCTGCCTGCGTCCCCGGGGCCGGAAACTATGAAAAAGGAGAGAAAGACAATGAAAAAAGCGCTATCCCTGTTCCTCGTAATGGCGCTCTGCGTGGGCCTGCTGGCTATGTCCGCGTGGGCTGACACCTCTGGCGATTGGGAGTATTCTGTTGTAAATGGAAAAGCTACAATAACCGGGTATTCAGGCTCCAGCAGCATCGTAACGATTCCATCTTCGCTGGGCACTTATCCGGTGACAGAGATTGGGAATGGAGCATTTCAACAGTGCGCCAGTTTGGAGACTGTTACGATCCCCAATAGCATTACCAAAATTGGCCATTATGCATTCTCGGATTGCGCCAATCTTGTATCGATTACGATACCGGAAAGCGTGACTGAGATTGGAGAATCCATATTCTCTGGCTGTATAGCACTTACAACTCTGATAGTTAATGAGAGCAATCAGAATTACAAGAGCGTTGACAATGTACTTTTTAACAGAGATGGTACAATTCTCATTCATTGCGCAGGATGCAAAACCGGAAGCTATAATATCCCGGATGGAGTGACAGGATTTTACAGCGATTCTTTTTCCGGCTGTACTGGCCTTACTAAAATATCGATACCGGCCAGTGTGAAAGACATCTGGGGCGGCATCGGAAAACATCTATTTACGGGATGCACTGCATTGCAAGAGATCGAAGTCAAAGCAGGTAATACGGATTATTACAGTGAAGACGGAGTGCTGTTTACCGCTGTGACAATTCAAGGGACTCCTTATGTGACTCTAGCGTGTTTCCCGCAAGGGATGCAAGGCGAATACTCAATTCCTGACAATGTAGATCAAATAGATACCGCAGCTTTCAAGAATTGCGTTAAACTGACGAAAATAATAATTCAAGGTGTCATAGCTTCTGTTGGCTATAATGCTTTTGAGGGCTGCACCGGACTGGAAAGCGTAATAACAACATCAGAACTTAATGAGGGTGGCGCCGGTATTCTCGATTGTGCGTTTAAAGATTGTGCTTTTCTTGCGCAAATACAGATACCTGGCTACGTTTATTCTATCGGTTCCGGGACATTTTACGGATGTGATAACCTCACGTCTGTAATAATGCCGAAGAATGTGGGCGACATTTCCAGCAACGCATTTTTGGCCTGTGACAGCCTGACAGATGTGTATTATAGTGGCACTGAGACTGACTGGAACAACATTTCAATAAGTGACGGTAATGATTGTCTCCTCAATGCCACAATCCACTACAACAGTACCGGTCCCGCTCCCACGGTCACCAAGTACACCGTGACCTTTGACGCGGACGGCGGAACGCCTGTTCCGGCGCAGCAGAGCGTTGAAGCAGGCAGTAAGGCAACGAAGCCCAACGATCCGGTGAAGGACGGCTATGACTTCACTGGATGGTACAACGGCAACGCGGCCTTTGACTTCGACACGCCCATCACAGCCAGCATTACGCTGACTGCAAAATGGACAGAGAAAAGCACCGGCGATGAAACGCCTACGGAGCCCGACACCCCCACGGCCACCAAATACACCGTGTCCTTCGACACCGACGGTGGGACGCCGATCCCCCAGCCGCAAAGCGTAGAGGCAGGCAGTAAGGCGGTGCGCCCTGCCATAGACCCTGTGAAGTCCGGCTATACCTTTGACGACTGGTACAAGGCAGGCAAGACCGAGAAATGGGATTTCAGCGCCTATACCGTAGAAGCAGACATCACGCTCTACGCCGTATGGACCCAGAATGCCGCACCCACGCCGCAGCCAACCTACGACGACGGCGACGACTACGCCACGACGCCATCCGCGCCGACGACGGATACCCCGGCAAGCGAAACCGTGACGAACGACGACGGCAGCACGACAAAGATTACCGTGGATACCGACGGCGGGAAGACGGAGGAGACCACCGTGGCGGACGGCTCCGTCGGGACAGTCAAAACGGACGCTGAGGGTGCGCTCGTCAGCGCCGAGGTGACAGTCAGCAAGGAGGCTGTCAGCAACGCAAAGGAGAGCGGCGAAGCCGTGACGCTCCCCGTGGAGGTCAAGGCCGCGGAAACTGCGGAGGAGGCCGTCCCCATCGCACTGACGCTGCCCGAGACGGAGACACCGATGCAGGTCGTGATTCCCGTGGAGGATGTAAAGCCCGGCACAGTGGCGATGCTCGTGTACGAAGACGGCACAACGGAACTCGTCAAAACCTCTACCGTGAATTCTGACGGCGTGGTGATGTCGCTGAGCGGCAGCGCGACGGTGTTGATCGTGGACAACACGAAAGAGTTTGACGACGTGGACGCGAATGCGTGGTACGCCAACGATGTCGGCTGGGCGGCCAGCCGAGAAATCATGAACGGCACGGGTCAGGGCTTCGAGCCGGAGCTTGAGACCAGCCGTGGAATGCTGGCGCAGATGATCTTCAATCTCGACGGCGCGGAGGCCGGCGAGATCACCGAGGCTTTCGGCGACGTCAGCGCGGACGACTGGTATGCCGCGTCAGTGAGCTGGGCGACGGCCTGCGGGATCGCACAGGGCCAGGGGGATTCCTTCGGCGCGGATGCGACTGCGACCCGCGAGCAGACGGTCGTGATGCTGTACAACTACGCAAAGTATAAGGGTTATGACGTGTCCGCCGACGGGGAATTGGCGAAGTTCAGCGATGCGGAGGAGATTTCCGGCTGGGCCCAGGAGGCCATGCGCTGGGCGGTCGGCATCGGACTCATCAACGGCATGGACGACGGCACAGTGGCCCCCGGCGGAAGCGCCACCCGCGCGCAGATTGCTGCACTGATGCAGCGCTTCTGCAAATTCGTAATCAGATAATCCCTATATTAAAACAAATTGCATCCCGGCAGCCGCGGCTGCCGGGATGCTGTTTGTGCGCCCGGCGAGCGCACGTTCTAACGGGTGAAAGTCCCGAGACCGCCCGGCAGTGGGAAGGTCATAGCCAAGGCCAAGGGTGTCCACCGTGAGGTGGAATCTGAAGGAAGGCGGCGGCAAAACTCTGGCCCGACGAACAGAAATCATGTCAGGCCGCATGGGAGGGTAAGACTGCAAACCAAGTCAAAGCCCAAT
>JAFYDR010000153.1 GCA_017544725.1 Kiritimatiellia bacterium | reverse complement strand
GCGGGAGCAGCCGCCGGAGCGGGAGCTGGCGCAGGAGCAGGTGCCGGAGCGGGAGCTGGCGCTGGAGCGGGTGCTGGTGCGGGTGCGGGAGCTGGCGCAGCCGCCGGAGCAGGCGCGGGTTTCGGTGCTTCCGCTGGTTTCGCCGCTGGTGCTGGGGCAGGTGCTGGAGCAGCTGCGGGAGCTGGTGCAGGGGCAGGCGCGGGTGCAGGGGCGGGAGCAGGAGCAGGCGCGGGTTTGGGTGCTTCCGCAGGTTTCGCCGCTGGTGCGGGAGCTGGCGCGGGTGCTGGCGCAGGAGCAGGTGCCGGAGCTGGAGTTGCCGCCGGTTTCGGGGCTGGTGGCGGAGGCGGTGGTTCTTTTCCGCCTGGAACAGGAAGACACCAGAGTCCAGTCAGATTTCCACGATTGTCAGAAACCTGGAAGCGGAACCAGTGTGAATCCCCCACCGGAAGTTTGAGGTGGTGAGGATACAAAACTAATTCCGGAGTGGAACCGTCTTTCCACACGAGTCCCTTGACACCGGAGAGGTCGTATGCCTGTAGAGAAAGGCGATCGGCTGGATGCCACTCTTGCAGGATTCCTAGCGCACGGATTTGAACGTGTGAACCAAACGACTTTTGGTTGATCGGGAGCGTGATGTACGTGATGTTCGGCGTGTCCTTCTTGTCCGACGTTTGGTCGCGCAGGAAGTCATGCACATTGATCAGGATGTCCTGCCACCCCGTACTCTTCCGGTCGATCTTGCCGACCACGTATTGTCCGCCGTTGGTTGAACTCCAGTACAACGTGTGCGTGTCTTGCGTACCGCGCGGACGGCGTTGTCCTGTGTAGAATGAAATGTAGAACGGCATGAAGCTCTCTTGCGACTCTTTGCGGAAGGAGATCGCCAGCCACGGGAAGATGTCTGGATCCCAAGCCTTGGGGAGTTGGGTACGAAGGAAGCCGTGTCTGCTCTCGGCGAGCTGGACATCTAGCACCTCTCCTTCGGGTGTCGAGACCGTTTTGATAGTGACATTCTGGTTGTTCGCGAAGAATCCCGTTTCCGCCGTCAGTTGCGGATAGAGGACAAGCGTGTTCGTCGGTGTCGAGAACGGTAGGACTGTCGGCGGACGCTTGTCGCCTTGCAGATCAACGGGGACATCTACCTTGACTGGATCGAGCGTGTTGCCCGATGCGTCGGTTACACCGTTGATCATCAGCGGTAGGACGGTGTTGTCCTTGAGGTTTTTCAACACGCTCTGCAGCGACCAGATCCAGTCGATTTCGTAATCCAGATTTCCGCGTCCGAATGTCGCGGCTCCCCTGTCTTTCGAGAGGTCAATCTCTTGTCCGTTGCAGGTGAGACGGATGGTATTGGCAACAGGCGGAGCGGCGTTGTCTTCGACATGGAGCGTGAGACGGCTGCCGTTGAAGTGATTGACGGCTTCGATCTGCGCTTTCACGACGGGCGGTGTTTTGTCCAGGATGAACGGAACGTCCACCGGCCGCGAGACCGCGCCTTTGCCGTCGGTCGCACGAACGACCAGATGGTGGACCCCGTCAGGAACGTTCGCAATTTCCGGCTGGATGACCGTTGCGTTCTGGCAAGCTGTCCATGTCACCGCATTCCTGTCTTTCTCCGGAAGCGTGTCGAATGGAGCGGACGAGAGGGAAATCGCGTACTCGACCTTCGCAACCGTGTCAGGGTCTGTATAATCAGCCTTGAACGCAAACGGGCGGTTTGGTCCAACGGCGGGACCCAACGCGATTTCATCCACCTCCAACGCGCTGTACAATCCAGTCTGGTCTGTTCCGTCATGTGAGGACAACCGGATGTAGGATGGCGATACTTGTGTACGTTTGGTCAACAGCGCATTGCCGACGCTATCTTCGGGGAATCCCGACCAAATGTGCCACTGATTGTCCATGTGCGCGACATTGTCCCCGAATTTTCGTACATCGGTTACGTATCCTTCCGAGAAGGAGAATCCGTATCCTCCGAACACGAAGGAGACGTTTGCCATCGGATCGCCTTTGTAGCGGAACTGGAGGATCGGCGTCTGAATCGGATTGAAGCTCGCGACGAGCTGTCCGGCGAGGCGGTATCCGGCACGTCCCAGATTGTCCCAGCGGAGCACCGTATCCTGCTGCTCATCGGCGTACCGCAGCGAAGTCGTGACGCTGCGAATCATGTACGGTTTCAGGTTGAACGGGCGTTGCTCGAACGTTTCGATTCCGCCTTCCGGCATCGTGAAGGAGAGAAGCATCGGCGGATGGTTCGGCAACGTTTCCAGATGCGTGTTCACCAGTTGCTTGAACATCCTGCCATCGGCAAGCTTCAGCAGAACCGTGTGCTGCTTTGCCTGAATCTCGTAGGGAACGAGGATTCTCACCTGGTTTTCTTCGAGTAGCCACGGGACTGGTTTTTCATCGACCGTTACCTGTTGCGGCGGCAGGTAGTCCGATGGCCAGGGGTAGGTCGATTTGACCACCAGTGAACTCGGCACTTCTTTATCGGCGACAATCTGCAGTCCGAAGTTCGTGATTTCGGGTACCGCCCATTCCAGAACAGGCATCAACGGATCCACTTCGGCGGGGACACGCATGGTGTGGAGCTTGCCAGTCGGTTGCGCCTTCATCGACTCCACGACAGCCGCGAGCTTTTCGCGGGCTGCGGGCGGTGCGGAGAGTTGCGGGACCCCGCTGTGGATCTCGCGGAAGTTGCGGATTGCGTACCAGCTGCCCGGCGGGTTTCCGGTCAACCCCATCTGCGTGAAGCTGGGCTGAAGGTTCCCGAATCCCTCAAACTGGACGTGGTAGGAGGACTTGCGGACTTGGGACGGCAACCAGACCGTCACCGTACGCCAGTTGTTGTTCGTCAGTTGCGTCGTGCTTCTGCCCGCGATCGCGCGCGGTCCCCGAGATTCGGGATCACCGCTAATCAGATACGTCCACCCCTGTACGAAGGGCATGAGGTTTGTTCCGGTCTTCGGATCAACCTTGACCGTGCTGAACTCCGCGTTGACATGCGCGTCGGTAGATTGCATCATCTCGAATTCCCATCCGAGCAGCTCACCTGCGGGAGCGGCGGGCTGTAGGTTGCGGGCGAAGAACGTTCCCGCGCCAAGCGTGGAGGTAACCCACATTTCCGCATTCGATGAGTCGAGTGCCGCGTAACGGATGGATGGATGTCCGACCGGATCCTCGGCTTCCCAAAGCGCGGGATTGATCCACTGCGCGGCACGGTTCTTGATACGAATACCAGAATCCTTGATCGCCAGATTTTTCGCTTTCGGAATCTTGTTCGGATCGATCGCACGGTAGGGGAATGGACGCGGACGCACATTCTCGGCGGCGATCTTGATTCGGGCAACCATCATCGAGTTCTGATAAGTCCAGATGCCCAGCGATCCGTCCTGCAACGGGGAGGCATCGTCCGCCTCGAAGACGGGTTCGTTGTCGTAAATGTACGACAGATGATTCCCGATGCGGCGCAGCTGCATGGCGTACCACGCGCCATGAATCGGGCGCCCGCCGGCGACGAGCGGCTGATATCCGCGACGTGCATTTCCAGAACGGATACGGGGCACGAGGTACTTGGTGGAACGGGCCAGTTCCGTGTTGTTTTTCAGGAGCCGCGAGTAAAGCTGCGAATGGTCGGGATCCCATCCCGTCGCAATGGCGGAATAACCGTTACCGGGTGAATTGCTCTTGCTCATCACAGTCATGTTCAGGTCACCCGCACGCGAATACCAACCCATACGCAGTCCCGCGTAGAACTCAACGCTGAAATCACCGCTGAAGTTGTACTTGGACCAAAGTGCCGCGAGGCTGTCCGGATTTTCGCCGTTCATGTGCGACCAGGTCGGCTCGCAGTAGAAGCGGTTGATGACCTCCCACTTGCCGCCATTGATCGTCCAGTTATAGAGCGATTCGTTGAAGAGGGTGTCGAACACGTTGTCGCGTGTCACGAGTGTCTTGGCGAGACGGTCGTTCGACATTCCTGCAATCCGCATCCGGCGTCCGGTCATCCGGTTCGCGACATGCGTTTTCGCCAGCACCGCCGATTCGGAACCGATCCAAACCACATGCCCGCTAATTCCCAGCGTGTAGGCTTGGAATCTCGCCCTGTCCTCCTCGATCATCGGGATTTGGTCCACGGGGAGCTGGATCGCAGGCGCCTCTCCCGATTCGGGGGTGAATACCTTGACGGCTCCGCCTTGAACGAGGACGCGGCACTGTCCGTTCTCTTCCTTCCCCTCGGGAATGCAGAGGTGGAGTTCCATCTTATCGACGACAGGCAGACGAATCTCGACCGAACCGAACAGGTCGCCCTTGAACCAAGTCTTCCCGGTCGGGAAGGTGACCCACTGACCTTCCGGTGAAGACCAATGCCGCATGTACGGATCGTTTACGTAAAGTGGGTTTTTCTCGAAGCGGTCACGCAACACGGTTTCCTTCGACGTGACCTTCGGCATCGTGGCAGTGACGGCACCGGACGAGAGTACAGTCACGCCCTGAATCGCGCTTGCCAGTTGCGGAAGAATCGTGATACAGACAAGCTGTCCGTTTACGTATCCGCGCAATTCATGTCCGCGTAGGCCGTCCAACGCAAGGGTGAACGGTTCCTTGTCCGCTTTCGTCTCGAAGCGGTCAAGTTCTTGCGTTTTGCCGTCCGCCTCTTGGCGAACCAGGGTGAAGGTCCGTTTTTCACCGGCTTGCGAACAGAGGAACCGGTAACAAGGCGGTACCCCGGATGCGGATCCCGTCTCCAGTCCGATCGTGAAGTCGGCAGCTTGCGGTTGGAAGGTCACCTCGTTGCGTAGCGCGGTTGCAGAGGGATTCCCGAAATGCCAGATGTTTGTCACATTCGGTGCGAACGTGAGCTTGACCTGTCCGTTTTCTTCCGCCGCCTTGGGCGGGTTCAGGCTGGTCTTGTTCCGGAAGAAGGTGAGGTCGGCGAGAGAGTCCAGCGGAATGTCCTCGTGCGAGCTCACGGAAATGTCGTCGAAGCGTGTGATCTCGTTCGGTGGCGTGTCCGCATAGAGTCCGAAGCGTCCGCCGGGGGGCAGAGGGAGCTTCTGTTGAATCACCAGGTTGTGGTCTGCGAAACAGCGTACACGGTCGTCGAACACCTGTACTTCCATCAAGAGCCATTGACCGTGAATCAGACCGGTCTGGACGGCCGCGATTCGATTCGGTGGCGCCTTCGCGTCGGCGGGACGCTGCCAGAGCACGAGGATCAGTCCGTCTTCTGTGGCGGAGTTTTCAGCGGTGAACGCATAGTAGCCCCCGCGTTCCGGTGCGAGGAAGACGATGCCGTTCGTACCTTCGTTGTGCTGCACGGACGCGCTGTAGGTATAGCGGCTGTAGAAGGGTTCGCCAGTCAACAAAACCGCATTTGTCCCGCTTCCCTGCATGGTGTAAAAGTTCGGGCTTTTTTCCGGGAGCGGCTGACGGCGCAACGTGTAGCCACCGCTTGAACCGCTGATCGATCCGGTCACGGAATGAAGCGACCAAGTTCCGCTCACCTTTTCCCAAGTTTCAGGGAACGCCGATCCGGCGGGTACCATGAAGCCGTCGTGAAAATCAAAGGGAGCCAACTTCTGCGCGTAACTGTCGGCAGACTTGTCGTCCGGTTTGTCCGCAGGCAGGTGACGGACCTGAATCGCCTCCGTCCAAAGTTCCGGCAACTGAGCAACAGGCTGATCATTCACGTAGGCAATCCACGACTGCGCGGTGCGTTTCAACGTGAAGAAGTTGACGCCGCCCAAAGCAGGAGGCGGCTGGGTCGAACACCGATCGCGTTCATCGGCAAATGCGTTTTCCGGAGCATAAGCCAAAGTCGTTTTCCCGTTTTCGCAAGTGATGGTGACACTAGACGAGTTCGCGGGATTCTGCAAGATGACACGCAAAGGCGATTTCCCGTCGTTTTTCAGATTCATCGAAACGACGGCTTCGCGGTCTTTGACTTCCTCACGTGTGATGAGTTCGTCGGCAAGCGCCCTGCTCCCCAACAGGACTGTCCCCAAAAAAACAACAAATATCGTTTTCATGGTGTTTATTATACCATTTTTTGAGGTGGGTATGGTAGTGTGTTTTTTCAGAAAAATGAGGGGAACGCATCTGCGTAATTCACCCATCTCATGCGTACGAGAGGATTTTGGAAACAACATAAACAACCTGAATACAACAACTGAAGCCGCCAGCGTGTTAAGCGAGTTAAGCGCGTAAAGCTGGTAAAGCGTGTTAAGCTGAGGCACTTCGCGCAGTGACGAGTGACGAATGGGAGGGACGCGCTCCGTCGCGTCCGTTGCGTGATGACGATGCCCTCGCCGACAAAATCAAAAGTTACTCCCATGAACATTCTCGCGCACGGCGCGGGCGAGTTAGCCCGCGCCCTAAAGACAAGTTGTTTTTT
>JAFYDR010000152.1 GCA_017544725.1 Kiritimatiellia bacterium | reverse complement strand
CTCCATATTACCGCTGCGATGTTTACCAACGTCCGAGTTTTCCGCTTTTCCGCTGGTCGCGACAGTCACGTAATAAAAAACTAGACGGACGCGCAAATGCGCGTCCGTCTCCGATTGGTTCTGAAAAACCGTTACTGGATCGTCACGGGCCAAGGACCGCCCTTCGGCTTAGACATTGTCGCCGAACCGTATCCAGCACCACCCAGCACGACACCGGTGATTTTCGCCGACTTCTTCTTGAGCTTTGGCTTCTTGACATCCTCGCCGCACTCGTAGTTGGTCAAGTAAATCCTGAACGATCCCTTGAATGTTCCCGTCTTTGCCGAGTAGGAAAGCTTCATGCCGGAATAGTTCAGCACCTTGTCGTCGTCATCATCAAGCCCGCTCAACTCGTACGAGGTCTCTCCATCTTCCTTCACCTTCTTGTACTTGACCTTCGCGGCTTTCGGAAATACCCACTTGTTGCCCTTCACCGTGAATTCCAAATCTTCGGGGAGTGCATCATCCAAAATGCACCACTTGTCGCCGAAGTCCGGTTCCTCGTCAATCTCTATGCTGACAGTCGGCGTATCTGAACTCAAGTTTCCGCCCAGCGTCGCCTCCATCACCGAGTATTCCGAGTTTTCGAGCGTATATGCCCCTGTCGTGTCCATCACGAATGACATCGCACCGACGGGAGTCTTGAACATGAGTGTACCCTGAAGCAATCCGCCCGTCAACGTCATGTTCGATCCCTTCGCGGTGATTTTCTTACCCGTGGTCATCAACGTGATACTACCGGACACCTTGACCGTGTTCTTCTTGCTGATTTTTCCGGTCTTGATTTCCACAATCCCGACGACTTCGCTGCCGGTGTCATCCAGCAACGCACCGCCAGTCTTTTGCGACTTCGAGAACCACGTTCCCTGACTCTCGGCATTCACTGCGAACGACAGGTTCGCACTCAATGCCAACACCGCAACCAACATCCACTTTACACCAAACTTCATAGCTTGTTCTCCTGATTTTGTTGCACCACCTGTTTCTTCAAAAAAAGAAACACGTTTATTCTACACATTCCTTCAGAAGTTGGCAAGCCCCAAAAATGCCTCGCCCGAAATTTTTTTGGCAGGGCGGTAATGAAAATGAAGAATGAAGAGTGAAGGGGCGGCTGAGATTGCCGTGAAAATCCGCAGGACGATTTGACTAGCGAGGCGGTGCCAGTACCGCCCGATCGCCTCATACTTCTGATTGGATTTTCCGTGGAGGGTGTGTTATACTGGCGGCATGTTTATGAGGCGAACAACAATTGGGTGGATTGCTTTGCTGGCTGCGTTGATTACGCTGGCTGCGGTGCAGAGTCGTCGGTTGGTCGCCCTGCGCAAGGCGGGGCTTCCGGAATCGTATGCCGGCTATACGACGCAGGAACCGCCCGCGTTGACGTTCATCTTGGCGGGGCTGGGTGGTTTCCGCGGTATCGTTGCGGAGGTCCTCTGGTTTCGGGCGGAGCGTTTGCAGAACGAGGGACGTTATTTGGAACTGGTGCAGTTGTCGGACTGGTTGACGCGACTGGATCCCCATTCGTCCGAGACTTGGGCATACAATGCGTGGAATCTGGCGTACAATATCAGCGCGATGATGGCGCGGGCGGAAGACCGTCTGCGCTGGGTTCGGAACGGAATCCGTCTCTTGCGTGATGATGCGTTGCGTTATAATCCCCGCGATGCGAAACTATACCGCGAGTTGGCGTGGATGTATCTGAACAAGGTGGGGGACAGTTACGACACGTGCCATCTCGCGTACAAGCGGGACTTGGCCGCAGCGATGCAGCCCTACGTGACAGGGACGGGGACAATCCTGCCGACGGAAGAGGCGAGGAAAGGACTTGCGGCCTTGCGACTGAATGCGGATCAGATGCAGGAGATCGAGAAGCAGTTCGGTCCCGTCGATTGGCGTTTGGCGGAATCCCATTCGCTGTATTGGGCGAGTGTCGGTCTTCCGTTTTCAAAAGCGGACAAGAAAAATACGGAGCAGATGTTGTTGCGCCGAATCATTTACCAATCGTTGATGGTTTCCGTTTTTCGCGGGCGGCTGGAATCCGATCCTTCCGACTCCGAACACTGGAAAGTTTCGGGGAACCTTGCCTTGGCTTCGGCTGCGGAACGCGAGTTGCGTCTAACGATGGAGCAGTTCCCGTCGCGTAACATGGATCAGGTATATCTTCACTTCGTAGGACGGTTGGCGGCAGCCGAAAAACTCGCTGGGAATGACTGGCAGGCGGATTTCTTCTACCGGATTTTCCAGTCCAAGTTTCCCGCCGGACAACCCTGTCCCACGATGCAGCAACTCGTTGAGGATGTCAAGAACGAGGAATGAACCTCTACTGCACAGAGAGCGAACAGGTGGAAACACTGGTTCGTGAGGAGATTGAACGAAACGATCTTCTGCGTGATATTCACCGTTTGGGAATCGCCGTCTCCGGCGGTGCGGATTCTCTTGCGCTGCTCCTGCTGTTACATCCGATCTGCGTGGAACGACAGATTGCCCCTGTGGTTCTCATGGTCGATCATGGACGTGAAGGCGAGGCTGATGCCTGCGCGTTCGTGGCATCGGTAGCGGAACGGCTCGGTGTCCCGTTCTTCACACGCAAGGGCGATGTCAATGCGCAGCTTCATCCCGGAGAATCCATCGAGCTGGCGGCGCGGAATCTTCGTATGGTTTTCTTGCAAGAGCTGGTCGAAGAGAATCGCCTCGATGCGGTCGCAACGGGACATCATGCGGACGATGTAGCCGAAACCGTGTTCCTGCGTCTCTGTCGCGGTTCCGGAGTTTCAGGGTTGGCAGGACTACGCGCCCGTTCACAAAACGGATATGTCACCGTGGTGCGGCCTCTTCTCCGCATTTCCCATGCCGCGTTATGTGAATGGCTTCGGAAGCGAAGGGAAAGGTGGATCGAAGATCCCGACAATCAGGACGAGTCATCCCGTCGTGTCCTGCTCCGTCGCCGCATCTTCCCGTTTCTCACCGAGTCGTTCGACGACTCCCTTCTGCAACACCTTTGTCGTACGGCAGAGTTTTTACGTGAAGAGGACGAGTGGATGGTTCGCGAAGCGCGGCGGCAACTCGCCCGGTTCGCTCCTCCTTCGTCACTCGTCACTCCCGCCTCGTCCCTCTCTGTCCCTCATCAGTCCCTCGTCCCTCGTCACTCGTCACTCTTAATTTCTATCCCTCTCTGCGCGTTGCGCGACATGGCACTGCCGTTGCGCAGACGGTTGTTGCGTGAATGGTTGTTCGATTGTCAGTTGGGCGACTGCACGGGATGGGAAATGATTGATCGGATTCTCGAACAGTGCGAGACGGAGGATAAGAACTGGGTAATCTCCCTCACGCAAAATGCGCGTATTCTCTGTCGCGACGGATCGTTACGGCTGGAACTGGAAGGGAAGGGGAGGAACGAAGCGCCATCAGTCGTAGAGTTACCGCAAGAGGGGGATCTCGTATGGGGTGCCTGGACATTGACCGTCCGTTCATTGTTTGCGCAAGAGGCGAGACGAGAGGCGGACCAAATCCAGCGAAACGGTGGTTTCGCCGCTGCGATTGCGCAGTGTGCCTGTAATGGAGAACCGTTGCGCGTCCGTTCTCGGAGACCGGGCGACCGTATTGAGCTGACGGGATTGGACGGCAGTCGCAAAGTGCAAGATGTCATGACGGACGCCAAGATCCCGCGAGAGCTGCGTGACCAACTGCCCCTTGTGGTTTGCGGGGAGACGGTGGTCTGGTTCCCCGGTTCACGCATCTCCCGTTCCTTCGCGCTCACGGACGAGGTACAGCCCGCTTGGCTGTTGCAGGCGGTGGGGTGCTCCCTCCCAAGGCGGACGTTGCCGCCAGCTGGTTAAGCGTGTTAAGCTGGGTAGGCGTGTTAAGCTGGGCAACGGGCACGTTGCCCGCGACGGAACGGACTGGCGAGACGGGCGGGACGGGCGGCTTTACCTTCATTCGTCACTCGTCACTGCGCGAAGCGCACTCCGCTTCCCCGCTTCTCAACTGGTGGCTTCAGCCGACCCTACTCCCTATTGCCTACTGCCTTCATTCGGAATCACATTCGGCTTGCCTTGGTGGCGTGGAAGGGATATACTGCTGGAGTCTTTACGATGGAGGTCAGAATGAGGCAGAACGGTTTGACGAGACGTTGGTTTATCGGGGGAATGGCGGGCGCTGCCGCCACGATGGGAACACGCCGCCTTTTCGCGATGGCGGACGCAGCAAAAGCGCCCGGCGCGAAGTTGAAGATGGGTGTGTTGAGTGACATCCATCTGAATCGGGAAGGGGACGAGGACACCTTTCTGAACGCTTTGTCCTATTTTCGCGATGCAGGTGCGGACGCCGTGTTGATTGCCGGCGACATCGCGGACACAGGACGTATCGTCCAGCTGAAGCGTTGCGCGGATTGTTGGTTCAAGATTTTTCCGAATGGAAAGGCACCAGACGGACGTACCGTTGAACAACTTTTCATCTATGGCAACCATTGTGTGACAGCGTGGACGTGGGGCAATCCCTACAAGGACAACGAGGCAGGTGCCGCCGCCGAGGCGATCGGGTACAGGGAAAACCGTGCTCGCATCTGGGACGAGTTCTTTCACGAACCCTACCAACCAATCTGGCTGAAGCGCGTGAAGGGATTTCCCGTGATTGGCGCACACTGGGAGGAACGCGGGAAAGGTATCGATATCGAAGAGTTCATGAAAGCGCATGCCAAAGAGATCGATCCCGCACTGCCCTTCTTCTACACGCAGCACGCCCATCCGAAAGATACGTGTTTCGGTCGCTGGTCGTGGGGACATGACGACGGTCGTTCCACACGCGCTCTCTCGCCTTATCCCAATGCGATTGCGCTCTCCGGTCATTCCCATTATTCGTTGACGGACGAACGTACCGTTTGGCAGGGGGCGTTCACTTCGATCAACACCAGTTCGTTGCGTTATACATCCCTCGATTTTGCGCTCCGCGAAAATTCGAATGGAAACAACTACGGGTACAAGGCTAAGAAACGCGAGCGTGCGATGCGAAGTCTTGGAACTGGAGACGGACGGCAGGGAATGCTTCTTTCCGTATTCGACGACCATGTCGTGATCGAACGCCGCGAATTTCTCGGCAACCAATCGCTCGGCGATGACTGGGTCTTCCCCTTGCCTTGCGCTGATCCGAAACCGTTCGCCTATGTCGAACGTGCCAAGCGGAGAACTGCGCCACAGTTCCCTGCCGGGGCGGAGGTGAAAATTGCCCTGACAAAGGACAAGAAGGAAAGACAGTTGGTCGAGATTACCTTCCCCGCCGCCGAAGCGAAACAGAAATGCCGCGTGTTCGAGTACGAGGTCACCGCTGTGCTCGTTGAGGATGATGTGGATCTCATCCAGTTGCAGCGTCGCGTGATCGCGCCCGATTTCCATCTGCCCGAAAAGTCGGCGGGCAAGCCAGGTATCTGCGTCTTGTTCGCGGACGACCTGCCGAACAAGGGGCACTATCGTTTCGATGTCCGTCCCATTGAGTGTTTCGGCCACAAAGGCGAGCCGATTCACGGAACGGCTGTGATTTAACCCATCCATGAAAGGAAAAACCATGAAAGTGATTATGCAAACAACTGCGCTCGTCTGCGCAGCCGCGTCTTTGGCCCTGTTCTCGTCATCCTGCTGCACGCGCAAGCCTATCCCGTTGACTCTGACCGAGCCGGGCTACGCGACCTTCATTGCCCATCGCGGCGAATCGTACGACGCGCCCGAAAACACCTTCCCCGCTTACAAGATGGCTGTTGACAGGGGATTCGGTTTTGAGTGCGATGTCTATCTCTCCTCCGACAAGCAGGTCTTCAGTTTCCACGACGGCAACCTGAAACGGACGACCGGACGTGATCTGCCCTGCAACAAGGCGAGTTGGGCTGAGGTCGTCTCTAAGTTGGACGCGGGGGCCTGGAAGGGACCGCAGTGGAAGGGGACACGTCCCGCGTTGCTGGAAGAGATTCTGACGCTGGCGCGTGACGGACGTTACATCTATGTCGAGATCAAGTCCGGTCCGGAAATCGTTCCTTACGTGAAGGAGGTCTTCGCGAAGCAGAAGAACGCGACGCCGAAGAACGCGCTCTTCATCTGCTTCAACAAGGCGGTCTGCAAAGAACTGAAGAAGCGGATGCCGGAGTACAAGGTCTATTGGCTGAGCAGTTCTAAGACGGGACGGGGAAAAGATGCTAAACCCGTGACGAGCGAATATCTCCTGTCATGCCTGAAGG
>JAFYDR010000151.1 GCA_017544725.1 Kiritimatiellia bacterium | reverse complement strand
CTAAGTCGGGCTTCGCCCGTAAGTGTGGTAAAAGGTTAAATCGCCGCTTTGCGGCTTGAAATTAGTGACGCATTCCATTTAAAGGGCAAAGCCCGATTTCAAGCAGTCGAAGACTGCGATTTAACCATTTCATTCTTAAAGGCGGCCGCCTTTAAGTGGGTTACGCCCGTAAGTGTGCTTTCGGCTCTAAGTGTCGCTTGCGCGACTAAGTGTGGCTTGCGCCACTAAGTGGTGTGCTAGCGGGACTGGTGGCTAAACACCTGTCGCCATCGTCCCCATTGTCGCCATCGTCCCCGCCGTCTCCGGAATCAAGCAAAAGCACGTTAGCCCTGAAAGGGCGACAGAATGCGGCGTAGCATGATGAGCTGCGTAGATTGTTCTGCCGCCCCTTCAGGGCTTGGCGGATACGGGTCGTATTGCCGGGGGTCACGCTTCGCTCACCCCCGTCTGTATAGGTGCCGCCCTTTCAGGGCTTTCCGTAACCATACAATCGCAAATCCTATCGGTTTCGATGACGTGGGCGTCGCCCATACGCAGGGCGGCTAATACCGCCTGCCATGTAAGCTGGTTAAGTGTCCCTTCGGGCTAAGTCACTTCGGGGCGAAGCCCCACTTCGAGCCAAAGGCTCACTTAGGGCGAAGCCCACTTAATTTCATCACTCGTCACTGCCGCCTCTGGCGGCTCGAAGTTATCGTCAAGACACCTAGAAGCTAAAAGCTAGCAGCTAACAGACTCTAGTGGCTTTGCCACTCCGTAAATTTCGTTGAAAATAGGAAAACTCCGTGATTGACACGGCCGTTTGGTTTGATTAAGATATTTCTCTCTTTCCTGTGGTGGAAGGGACTCGTCTTGAATTGGACTTAGACAGAGGATGGCAGCATGATGAAGCAGTTGAGTTTATTGAAGGTTGGATGTTGTGCGTTTGCAGTTCTCGCGACTTCGGTCGCATGGAGTGAGGACGAAGCGGAAAATGTGAATGCTGAGGCGCAGACGGAGGAGGCACAGACCGAGGAAAAGGCCAAGACTCCCGAAAACGTTCAGCCGCTTTCCCCGTTGACGCAGCTCTCGCGGATTATGGGGAGCATCACGGTTGCGGATCCGGATGTCGGCAAGGCCTTGCCCGGTGTGCAGGGCAAGCGTTATCCTACGGGGGCGACTTTCGAGACCGGTCCGAATTCGTCCGCTGTTCTTCAGTTCTCTTCCGTTGACAGCATTCGGATTTCTGCCGGTTCCGCCGTTCAGATTCTGGCGGGGGAGAATCCCGAGATGTCCCGCATCATCAAACTGATTCGCGGACAGGTTCAGACCTTCTTCCGCGACAATGCGCCGGACGGGATGTTCCAGGTCGAGACGCCGAACGCCGTGTTGAAGAACGTGGTCGGCAAGGGCGATTACACGCTGACGGTTGCGGGCACGGACGAGACGTTCCGTATCGCGACAATTACGGGAAGCTGCCTTGTGGAAGGTCCGCAGTACAGCATCCCCGCTCTGCGCGCCGCCAATACCTTGTCGGTCTTCACTGCAGCCGACCGTACCCTCAGCCGCCTCTTTGGCGAATCGGGCGAGTATGTTGCCGTGCTGGAGAATGGCACGGAGGAGCCGCTGAAGTACAAGATGTCGCCGCAGGCCGTGGTTAAAATCTACCGGCAACATGCGAAGGTTGGCGGACGGTTGATCGTCGCCACGATGGTGATCAGCCCGAAGGAAACGTTGGAGCACCGCTTCCGTTTCGCCTTGGGACGGCCTCAGCTCGTGCGTATTGATGATGTTCGTCCGAAAGATGAGAAAGGCGCCGAAGATGCGGAAGGCGAGCTTCCGGTTTTGCTGACTCCCCAGAAAGAGGAGAAGGAAGGCGAGGAGGAAAAGAAGGAGGAGGATACGACCGAATAACGGCGGTCCTCGATGGGATTTGGGGATTCGATGGACCGCGCAACCGCGATTCCCCGTGAGTTGAAACTGCGCTACAATCAGTCTGGAAGTCATACCGTGTTTATCTATCATTTCAATCGCATGATCCGTAACAAGTTCTTGTGGGGATCGTTTGCCATCGTCGTTTCTCTGTTGTTCGCTATCGACGTCGATTCCTGTTTCGGCGGCGGCGACCGTTACGCCGGCGGAACGGCGGGTAAGCTCAACGGGAAGTCGGTTTCGAACAAGCAGCTGGATGAAGCCCGCACGGTTGTCCGTACCGAGATCCGTCAGCAGGAACGTCAGATGCAGATGTACGGCATGACGCCTCCGAAGGTCTCCGAGGATGAGGTGGAGCGTCGCGCTTGGCAGCAGGTTGCCGTCTCCCAGACGGCGGCGGCGAACAACATGTCCGCTACGCGTAAGCAGTCGGTCAACATGTTGCTCAACTCCTTCCGAGGCCAGAACGGGACGTTCGATCCGGGCGTGTACGGTCAGTTCCTCCAGAACAGCGACCTTTCCCAGCAGTTCTTCGAAACCGTTTTCCTGCCTAGTTTCCTGGAGCGCCAGAAGTGCGAAAGTCTGGTGCGTACCGCGCAGTGGGTTTCCCCGATGGAAATGAACGACGAGCTGTATTCGTACACGGATCAGTTCACCGTCTTCGTCGCCTCGTTGTCCAATTCGTTCGAGAATGCCGACATGAAGCTGACGGACAAGGATTACGAGAAGTACTATCAGGAGAACACCAACTCCTTCGCCCTGCCGGATCGCGTTGCCGTGCAGTACGTGGCGGTTCCCGTTACGAACTACTTCGCCTCCGTCACGGTGGATGAGGACGATGTGAGCGATTACTACGACCAGCACATCGACCAGTATCAGCGAACCGTTTCCAACAAGACGGAGAGCATTCCGCTGGCGGAAGTCCGCACCAACATCGTCAACGAGCTGAAGATGGAAGCTGCCGCCCACTGCGCTGCGACCACGCTGACCGCCTACGTCGCCATGAGCGGTGTCAACACCAACGAGAATCTGCTGAAGAAACTCGCGGGTGATCTGAAGCTCACCGTCAAGGATTCCCCGCTCTTCGGCAAGAGCGAAATGCTGTACTTCGCCGAGAATAGCTCGGAGTTCGCCACTCAGGCCTTTGATCTGGATCCGGAGAGCAACCTGACCCGTTATGGCGTGGTCAAAGGCAAGAAAACGGTCTATCTGATCGACCGTACCAAGGAAGAGAAGGCGCACGTCCAGTCCTACAAGGAAGTGGCGGATCGCGTGAAACGTCTCGCCGTTGAAAAGGCTCGTGCCGAAGCCTTCGACAAAGCTGCGAAAGCAGCCAAGAAGAGCTTCGAAAAATCGCTCGCCTCCGGCAAGAAGTTCGCCGATTGCGCGAAGGAACAGGCGATGAACGTTTCCACGCAGATTACCTTTGCCGTTCAGAATCTTCGTTCGAAGACGAAGTTTGACAACAGCTACGCAGTTGCTTACGGTGCGTTGCGTGCGGCCGCGAAGGGGAAGGTTTCCGATCCCGTGCCCGCCAGCATCGACGAGGGCGCGTTCCAGCGCTTCCAGTTCGGTATGGACGAGCTGACCCGCTCTCTGGGCGGGAAGGCGTTGTTTGTCTATGTCGTGGACCGCAAGCCCGGCAATGTCACCTCCGCGGAGGCGCGCGAGATCCGTTCTGCGATGGAGGCGAAAATCGCCCGCCGCAACAGCGGCAACCTCTTCGCCGATTGGCAGAAGTGGAACCTGACCAGCAAGGGATTCGAACCTGTCCGTTCGTTCAGCATGGAGGAAGACGCCACCACGAGCGGAGACGACGACTCGGATATCGACTGAGGTCGTTCCCTATGGTTGAGTGGAATATCCGCCCGCGCGGGCATGTTTGTTCGATTTGCGAAAAGAAGTTCGAGGACAAGCAACCGTGCGTCTCCGTTCTGCGAGAGACGGAAACGGGAGGATATGAGCGGATGGATTGTTGTGCGCCCTGCTGGAAGGGCATGACGCGAGATTGGACTCCGTTCAGCGTTTGGGAAGGGGAGTATGAGGCTCCTCCACCCCCGCAGCAAAAGGCGGAACCGGTCAAGAAGGATACCGCCGAGTCGCTTCTCCGCCGTTTAGTTCTATTGGACGATCCCGCTATGCGCAATGTCATCTACGTGCTGGCTGTGATGCTCGAACGGGCGAAGCAACTGGTGGAGCGCGATGCCAAGCCGCGCGAGGACGGCACGATCCTGCGCGTGTATGAGCATCGCAAGAGCGGCGACTCGTTTCTGGTTATCGATCCTCGACTCCGGTTGGATCGGCTGGGTGACGTCCAGCAGCAGGTGATCGAACTGCTGAGCGGGACGCATACGCTGACATCGGAGAACGCCACGCCTCCCGCTCCCGATGGCGAGAACGCGGCACCGGCACCGGAGTCGGCTGAAAATGGCGCGACTGCTATTCCTGAAGCCTGAACCGAAATTCCCCTGTTGGCGGGATTTGAAACACAAGGTTGAAAATTTTGCTCCGAAATGTTGTGTAACGGGCGTATCTCTTTGCCATGTGCGCAGATGAGGAAACAACAAGAAAGACTTTGGTTGAATCGGCTCGCAACCGTGAGCCGAAAGAAAATCGTCATGTTGAAAGGTTTCGTATGGATCGTCGCATTTTTCTTTCTCCTCCGTGGATGAGCGGCGACGAACTTCCGCTTGTTCACGAGGCATTCGACTCAAACTACATCGCGCCGTGCGGTCCGATGGTGGATCGTTTCGAGCGCGCGTTCTCCGCTCGTGTCCAGATTCCCCATGCGGCAGCTCTTGCGAGCGGCACGGCGGCTTTGGACTTGCTTTTCCACGAACTCGGCGTGACACACGGAGATTTTGTCTTCTGTTCCGATCTCACCTTCATCTCTTCCATCGGTCCCGCCTTTCATCGTGGAGCGCATCCCGTCTTTCTCGATTGCGACGAGGCGACTTGGACGATGAATCCAGATTTGTTGGAGGAGGCGTTGGCGGATGCCAATCGGCAGAACCGTTTGCCGAAGGCCGTGGTTGCCGTCGATCTCTACGGGCAATGCTGCGACTATGATCGACTCGAACGCATTTGCGAAACGTATCAGGTGCCGTTGATTGTCGATGCGGCGGAGGCGCTCGGAGCGCGTTATGGAACGCGGTCTGCGGGTGACGCGGGAATGGCCGCTGTTTACTCCTTCAACGGAAACAAGATCATTACGACCTCAGGCGGAGGAATGCTCTGTTCCCGCGATCGTGGAATCGTGGAACGCGCACGCAAGCGTTCCCAGCAAAGCCGCGAACCCATGTCCTGGTACGAACATCTTGAAGTCGGGTATAATTACCGGATGAGCAACATCGTGGCTGCCATCGGGGTAGGACAGTTGGCGCATCTCGATGAGATTCTGCAAAAGAAGCGCGAGATTGAAAGCTGGTATCGTGCGGGACTGCCCGAATTCGCCTTCATGCCGGAAGCCCCTTACGGAACCAGCAATCGTTGGTTGACCGTCGTGCAGTTTTCCGCTGAGAATGCGAACAAAGAGGGGCATCCCTCTGCGACCGTCGAGTGTACGAGACAAAAGCTGGAACAAGAAAACATCGAGAGTCGTCCCGTCTGGAAACCCATGCACCTGCAACCCGTTTTCCAAGGGTGTCAATGCTACGGCGGCAGTGTCTCCGAACGCCTTTTCACGAACGGTCTCTGCCTGCCATCTGGCGTCTCCCTCACGCGCCCCGACGTGGAACGCGTCATCTCCATTCTTCATCGGTGGTGAAACCGCCAAGGAAAAATTAAAAGATTAAATCGCCACCTTCGGTGGCTTTAAATCGGCGGCGATGCCGCCTTTAAATTAAGTGGGCTTCGCCCTAAGTGTCGCTGGCGCGACTAAGTGTGGCTTGCGCCACTAAGTCGGGCTTCGCCCGTAAGTGTGGTAAAAGGTTAAATCGCCGCTTCGCGGCTTGAAATTGGAGGCTCACCATTTAAAGGGCGAAGCCCGATTTCAAGCAGTCGAAGACTGCGATTTAACCATTTTATTCTTAAAGCCGCCAGCGGCGGCACTTCTTCTCTTTTCTCTTGTCGAAAAGTTTGGTATCATTTTCTTTTCCAAACGAATCAAACAAGGAGCGTTCAGAATGGAAAAGAAAACGTGTATGTTTCAGGCGGAGATTCAGCAGGTGCTGAATCTGGTGATCAACTCGCTGTATTCAAAGAAGGAAATTTTCCTCCGTGAGTTGATTTCGAATTCGTCGGACGCGATCGACCGTGCGCAGTATCTAGGATTGACGGACAAGACGCTGGTCGAGGACAGCCCCGCATGGAAGATTGACATCATCGTCGATAAGGATGACAAGACGCTGATGATTTCGGACAACGGCATCGGCATGGACGAGACGGAGCTGGAGCAGAATCTCGGTGTGATCGCGAGTTCCGGTACCAAGGCGTTCATCAAGGCTTTGCAGGAGAAGAAGGGGGCAGACCAGCCGCAGCTCATCGGTCAGTTCGGCGTGGGCTTCTATTCCGCGTTCATGGTTGCCGACTCTGTCAGCGTGATTACCTTGAAGCGAGGTAAGGGACAGCAGGCGCTAAAGTGGACATCGGACGGGAACGGCAGTTACACCATCGAGCCGGCTGCGCGCGACAAACCCGGCACGACCATTGTCCTGACACTCCGCAAGGGATTCGAGGAGTATCTGGAGGAGTGGCGGATTCGCGAACTGGTGAAGCGGTATTCGGATTTCATCGCGTACCCGATCCGTTTCGGCGACAAGGGCGACGCGCCGGAAGAGACGGCGGAGCCGTTGAACACGATGAAGGCATTGTGGAAGCGTGCGAAGAGCGAGATCAAGCCGGAGGAGTACAACGAGTTTTACACGCACCTCACGCACGACCACAATGCGCCGTTCAAAGTGATCCACATGAGCGTGGAGGGGGCGGTGGAGTTCAAGGCACTGATTTTCCTGCCGAAGGAGCCGTCCTACGATCTGATGATGCCGAACAAGAAGTTCGGGCTGAACCTGTACGTGCGCAACGTGTTCATCGGTGCCGATTTCGATCTGCTCCTTCCGGAGTACCTACGTTTCGTTAAGGGCGTTGTCGATTCCAGCGACCTGCCGCTCAACGTCTCCCGCGAGATGTTGCAGGACGATGCCGTGATCCGCAAAATCAAGAGCAACATTACGAACAAGATCCTGAGCGAGTTGACCG
>JAFYDR010000150.1 GCA_017544725.1 Kiritimatiellia bacterium | reverse complement strand
GGGGTTCCAGCGTGGCGTAGGCGCGGGAGCGATAGTCCAGATAACACTCAACGACAATCCGGCGCGCGTCATCGCGTGGAATCGAGCGGCTCTGCATCACGCAATCGACGGCCGAGGCCGGGTTGGGCGCTTCGTCGTCAAGATCGTCGCGCAATTGGACGGCGATGCCGAAGGCCTCGGAGAACGCTTCGAGAAGTTCGCGGTATTCCGTAATCCCACCCGCCGCGATCGCCCCCAGCAACAAGGCGGCGCGGAAGGCGGGAACGGTCTTCAACCGGGCAATCTCCAGGCAGGTTTCAAGACTTCGCGGTTTGTCGGCTGACTCAAATTCCAAAGACTGGCCCAATGTCAATTCGCGATGCGCACGGGCGGCCTCAGCGAGCATGGCAACGCGCTGGTCGGCGGAGAGTTCGGTCCGGGCGAGAAGCCGGTACCCTTCTCCAAGCAGAAAATCGCCTGCGTTCAGCGCGGCGGCTACACCGATCTTCACGTGAAGGGTCGGTTCCCCATAACGGAGAGGATCGGCATCCTCAATGTCGTCGTGGATGAGCGACGCTTTATGGAAACACTCAATCGCCAGCAGAACCGGTTCCAGGAACTCGGGCAGCACGGTCCGGCGACTCAGCACAAGGAAAATGGCCGCCGCAAGCAACGGACGGTAGTGTCGGCCTTGCGTGAGAATCCAGATGACCTCGGCTTTCGGGAATCGGTCGGCACGGCCGTTCGTGAACTCCAGAAGCCGGCTCAGCGATTCAACTTGGAAGAGCAGGTCCAGCGGTTTGCGGAGATCGTGAAAAACGGGCAATGGCAACGGTTCCGTTTCTGGAACGGAGAGGACCTCCAACAGAAGGTCTGTGTCCGGGACGGTATCCCGGCAACCATCCACGAGCAGCGGCACGCCGATGCCGGGGATGCCGTTGCGGAAAATCGCCGGGAAGGTCTTTTCCATCGATTCAAGACAGGAGACGCCGATTACCGCCTGAATCGCCCCCTGCTCGACCCACTCGCTCACGCTGGAGCTTGATTCTGAAACCAGCACCGGAATGCCGTGCGACTCCGCCGCCTTGGTGAACGACGGTATCCGACACGCTCCGCATTCCTGACAGAGAAGCCCCATGTCGTCACGTGGCGCGTGGCACCGGTCATGGCTGCGCAGACAGACTGGAAGAAGCAACAACCGCTGGCCGCGCGGGAACGCGGAAAAGACAGTCTCCCACAGCGCATTGTTGAGAAGGATGATCGCATAGTGGTCGAAACCGGCATCCGCAAGCTGGAGCCGCTTGAGCAGATGGCTCGCCTGTTGCTGGAGTTGGGAAAGGGTGAGCGGCGGAACCAATCGCGCTTCGGCAACGATTTGTCGGGCCGTATCCCGGATCAGGAGACGGGTTTGGGAATCGGGCGGAACGCGTTGCGTCTGGAGGGAAGGCGTGTTCATCCGTATGCTCCAAAACCGAAGAAACAGGATCGCTTCATCAGACGATAAGCGAAGGAACGCTCAGGGATCTCCTCACCCGGAAGGTCATGGCAGACAAACCGGCAACGCTGGTTGAGCGTAGACAGAAAATCCCTATTGGAGGAATCAACAGCGTGGTTCTCCGTTAAGAATGCCCCCAATTCGCCGGGGTTTTCCATCAGGACACAGGATCTTCCCTGTCGGGCGCTGAAGGTTCGGAGATTTTGCAGGAAGGAATCTTCTTGGAAGGCTTTCTCAAGATTCGAGGCGTCCGAATTGAGGAAGGTTGTCGAGGCTTGGATAACCGGACAGAACTCGACCGCACCGTTTGGGGCGATATGGTGGGACAACCCCATCGCGCCAGGGCAAACCGCCTTGCCGTCTGCGTCCCAATAGGCGTCGATGATGAAGAGTTTGGCTTGACGCCGTTGTTCGACGATGAACCGGCGGAGTTCGAGAACCCGGTCATGGTCCAGCGCATTATCGTTGTCAGGATCGTTTCCACAGGGCCTGTAGATGTAATACCAAATGTAGTGAACCCCTTCTTTGACAAGGAAATCCAGATAATCCGTGCTGACCAATTCGCTGAAATTGCGTTGGGTGATACTTGCCGCGACGCCGGTGAAGAGTCCCGCTCGGACGCACGCGCGCAACCCCGTCAGCGATCGGGAAAACACATCGTCCCTTCCACGCCTGAGGCGGGATTCTGTCTCAAGTCCCTCGATGCTAATGAGCGGGGTGACATTGCCCAGCTTTGCCAGCCGGACGGCGATCTCGTCGTTCAGCGTCGTACCGTTGGTGAAGAGTTGGAAATAGGCTTTGGGATGTGTTTCGAAGAGGGTGAAAAGATCCGGGTGAAAGAGCGGCTCGCCTCCGAGAATCCCGAAGAAAGACGAACCGTATTTCCGTGCGCAGGCAATGATCCCGTTCAGCTGCGCCAGAGTGAGTGCATGAGGAGGATCGGTCGGGGTCACCCAACAACCCCGGCACCGCAGGTTACAGCGGCTCGTAATGGAGAGCATCAGAAAGGCGGGGAAAAAAGGTTGCCCTTTGCGTTGCCGCCGTTCAAACGCCTTGACCGTCCAATAGCCACGCCAGGCGAACCGGAGAAGGTTGATCATGACGCGTCCGGTACAGCCACGGAGAATCCGAAACAGAGCGGAAAACATCGCCTAATCGTCCTCCTTGAACAAGCGCAGTTTCCGGTGTTTGAGCCGTTCTCGGAAGGCATCGCGATCCATCGGTGATGGCGTGACCCGTTCAGACAACGAACCGTTCAGGCGGGGTTCTTCCGATTTCGGGAAGATGATCGCGTTTTGCGGACAAATCCGCGCACAGGCGGGGCAGTCGGTCTTGCAATGATCGGGCTGGACCACCT
>JAFYDR010000149.1 GCA_017544725.1 Kiritimatiellia bacterium | reverse complement strand
GGAACCGATCTCACCGGTTCGCTGCAGGGGGATGGCGGCGTCGGCGGGCTGCTCGCCGTGAAGTTAAACGAGACATGGTACGCCCCGCTCTACGACGCGAACGGGAACATTACAGCGTATGTCTCCGAAAATGGAGACACAGTAGCCACTTATGAATACGACGCCTTCGGCGCGACGATCTCGCAGTCCGGCATGATGGCCGACACCTTTCGCCACCGCTTCAGCACCAAGCCGTGGATCGTCGCGTTGGACGTGTACGACTTCGGCGAGCGGGTGTATTCGCCCGAACTCCGGCGCTGGCTCTCCCGCGACCCGATCGGGGAAGAGGGAGGGGTGAATTTGTACGCGATGTGCGGGAACGACGCGGTGAACGGGGTGGATATTCTTGGTAATGTTCGATATATGGGGAAAAGTAGAGAATCTGGCTATTTTTATAAGTTTATTGTAAACAAGTGCGAAGTTGCAATTATCTATGGACATGGACATGGTGCTATACCGCACGAAGTTTCTTTTGAAGATAAAAAAACGTCTTCGGTATATTTTTGGGGTGTTGGCCTGATACAACCAATTCGGCAATCCCCGAAGAAAACAGATTGGTTACGGATGTGGGGCCACATCGTACCATGTTCGATGATGAAACGTTTGAAAAATTAAAGGCGTTGCGTAAAAGGGCATTGAGTCGGGCAAAAGAGATTTGCAAAACTGGATGTTGTAAAGATGGTGTTTGGATTCGCTATCAGTTTTCTCCATCGGACGACTGGGCAATGCGTATTTTGGATTGGATCAAAGGAAACACCTCCAGAAACAAGCCTGGTAATCTGGTGGGCGGAGGTCGATGGGAGGGAGACACTCATGTCAAATGTGACTAAATCTAGTAAAATAAGACGGCTACTGATTGTTGTTTTCCTTTCGGTTGCGATCCTGTCAACTGTTGTTTCTCCAATTGTCAGGAGAATTTACATTTCCCGTTTTCAGGGGCGACCAGTGATTCCGTTAACTGAATTTGTGCTTGGGGAGTATCCATCAATCCTTGTGGCCGTTTCACTATTTCTTCTGTTTCTGTTATCAGATGAAAATCCTTCCAAAAATTATAATGTGATCAATATAATCCTTGTTATGATGGCGATTCTTGCGATTGCTGTTTACTTGTTCGGCGTTGCCTTGCCTTTTGTAAACTATCCAATCGGGCTGGGCTAATTTTTAATCTCGGAAGGAAAGTTATGAACACCAGATACGTAAAGGAATCGATTGATCTAACTCGGAAAAAATCGAAGGTCTGTGAGATTGTTGCAACAGCTCTGGCTGCGAACGGCTACCCGTATTCCTACGACAGCGTCGGTAACTCCATCCACGCCTCCCGCAACGCGGCGACAAACTATTACCTCTCCAACGAACTCAACCAATATTCCTCTATCCTCTGCGCCTCCGCGTGAAATTTCTCTCGTCACTGCGCAAAGCGCCTCAGCTTATCCCGCTGGCGGATTCATCGTCTATCACTACTTCGCGCAGTGAAGTTACGGGCTCATGCGGTATGGTCGCCGTTTCGGCGGCAATATGGAGAGTCGCCGTCCCGGCGGCAATGATGTGAACGATACAGCCGCCGAGACGGCGGCTCTCCATAGCGGCAAGACGTGGGCGTCGTCGTTACGCAGCGGACGCCACGGAGCGCGTCCCTCCCATTCGTCACTGCAACCTCTGGTTGCTTACTTCTCAGCCTCTCAGCTTCTCCGCTTCTCAGCTGGCGGCTTCGCCGCCGGTCACTACTTCGCGAAGCGAAGTTATAGGCGAAGTAGTGACTGGACGATTACGATGGGCTGGGAATACGGCGGATGCGACGTTCTGCTAACGGAAGACGGATTTTGAAGGAGGTGCCTGTTCCTTCTTTGCTGGCGACTTCGATCTCGCCCCCGTGGTCTTCGACAATCCGCTTGACGATCATCAACCCCAACCCGTTTCCTTTGTCCTTGGTCGTGTGGTAAGGCTCGAACAACCGCCCTAGTTCCTCCTGCGGAATCCCTTTGCCGTTGTCGCTGATGGTGATATCGACAAATGAGTCGCTGACCGCAAAGCGGATATGCAGACTGCCTCCATCCGCCATCGCCTCCAGCGCGTTTTTGATTAGATTGAAGAACACCTGTTTGATCTGTGCGGCGTCGAGCAACACCTTCGGAATCTGTGTGGGAACATCCACCTCTACCGAGATTCGGCGATTCTCCAGCTGCGTCTGCAACACCTGTAGCGTTTCCTGCAGTACTTCGGCGGGCTGTTCCGGACGCAAGACGGGTTTCTGCGGTCGGAGCGCACTGAGGAACTGGCGGATGATTGCATCGAGACGCACCACCTCTTCCTGTGCCACACCCACGAGACTCGCGTAATGTTCGCGCGTCTCGTCGGAAAGTCCCTCTTCGTCCCGAAGATCCCTGGACAAAATCTGCAGGTGGATATTCAGCGCATTCAACGGATTTCCGATCTCGTGCGCGACTCCGGCGGCCAACATCCGTACCGCATTGATACGTTCGCTTTCCAGTACTGAATCCTCGCGACGATGCGCATCCGTTACGTCGCGCAGGATAATCAGTACGCTCTTCTCCGCCATCTCGGGTTCTTCCATCGGCACCGCATAGACGCTGACGAAGCGATGTTCCGGATACATCACCTCAATCTCGCGTGTCACCACGCTCGACCAGCCCGGTCGTTGCGACCGGGCGTCCATCAGATGTTCCCAGTCCCACTCGCGAAGGAATCTTGCCATCGAATGCCCGCGCTGCGTCTTGTAGTCGAACCCTACGAGCTTCTCGGCGGATTGGTTGGCATAGACCAGACAGCCTCCGCTGTCGATGACCAACACGCCCTCCTGGATCGTCTGGAAGATTGTTTCCAGAAAACCCTGTTCGCGCACCAAACGCAGAAGTTGCGTATGGAGGCTCTCCGGATTGAGCTTGTCCATCCGTGAGACCAAACGGTCAAAGAAGCCCGACGGCATGTTTCCTCCCTTCTCTTTTCGGGATGCGACTAGAAGAAGAGATCGCGCTCCCCGCGGCAGATGCGGTCATAGTGTTCCTTGACCGTCGGCCAGAAACGCGGGAACTCCTGTTCAATCTCCTTCAGTTCGCTCTCGATCACAGGTGTGCAGAGGCGCAAGGCCTCTGGCGAGGCGAAATCGTCCAACCACTCACGGAAGGTCAATACCGCGTTGATCTTGCAGAACTTCCCTTCCTTCCCAGTCTTGAGCGCGTCCATGATACATCCGCCCGTGCGCCCGCAACGGTATCCCGCCGTACAGAAGGAGGTGATGACCCCACGCTTCGCGAAAGCGGTAATCAGCTGCTCGAGCGTGCGGTTGTCCGACAACATGAACTGCTGGCGATGTTTCTCCTGCATCGTCTCCTTCTCGAAGTCGCTGTATCCCTTGATCGCGATGTTGCTGCTCGCATCCATCTGCGTAGCGCCCCAGTTGATGCCCGCGTCGCGCGAGGCGGGACTTTCGCGGCAAGTCAGGATCAAGCCCGTGTAGGGGACGGAGAGACGTGTCGTCACTACGATACGACGGAAAATGGCATCGTTGATCAGATACGGCGATTTCTCCGGTACGTCCGTTCCGCTTGCCGGTTCCAAGCGCGGGAAGGAAATCGTGTGAGGACCGATGTTGAACCATTTTTCAAGGTCACGCGAATGATAGATTAACGCCATCACCTCGAACTGCCAATCGTACAGACCGAACAACACGCCCAGCCCCACGTCATCCACACCCGCCTCCATGCAACGGTGGAAGCAGGTGGTACGCCAGTCGTAATTTCCTTTCACCGTGTCCGCCGGGTGCAACCGTTCGTAGGTTGGGCGGTGGTAGGTTTCCTGAAAAACTTGGAAGGTTCCGATCCCGACCTGATGCAGAACACGCAGATCTTCAACCGGCAATGGCGCCGCGTTCACGTTCACGCGCCGAATCCCCACTTTCGTCCCCTTCGGAGAAAGCACCTGATGGTCGTAGATCGTCTGGATTGTCTCTGCGAAATAATCCGTCGAAGTCAGGGGATGTTCTCCGTACACGGCAATCAACCGCTTGTGTCCGATTTTCCCTGCCAGCACGTCGATTTCCTGCTTTACTTCGTCCATCGTCAGCATCCGGCGCTTCTCCAACGGATTGTCCCCGCGAAAACCGCAGTACTTGCAACGGTTCACGCAGTAGTTGGAGATGTAGAGCGGCGCGAACATCACGATACGGTTGTCATAGACGGAACGCTTGATCTCCAGCGCGGCGTGTTCCATCTCATTCAGCAGATCGGGATCATCGACTTGAAGCATATAGGCGGTCTCTTCGGGCAACAGGATGTTTAGTTCGCGGGACTTCGCGATGATATCCCGAACCCGTTGCGGATCATTCTTGGGTAGAGAGGTGGCGTGCGCCAAGTCAGCGAAAATTTGATCATGGTCGATGAAATGTTTTCCGCCTGGAAGGTATCGGTCGATCTGCTGCTGCTGGATGAAATTGGCTTTGTAGTCCGCCACGTCCTTGAAGTGGCGGATGGTCGGATTCGCTGTTAGAGGCATTGTTCACTCCCTTTTCTGCGCACACAGGAACCCTTCCGTCAGAACGAGCCGTCCGGTTTCGTTTCTTGAGGTCAGGTACCGATTCCTTCGCCGCAGAAAGATGCGTTCAGTCTAGTCTTTTTCCGACCGCCATTCAAGCAGAAAGTAAGGCGAGGGCGGCAAAGCCGCCCGGCTGAGAAGCGGGGACGATGGAGACGATGGAGACAATGGGGACGATGGAATGGGAGGGACGCGCTCCGTCGCGTCCGCCGCGTAACGACGATGCTCTCGTTGTCGAAACTGAAAGTTATCCCCATGAACGTTCCCGCGTGTGGCGCGGGCGGGGCACTTGCCTATAACTGCCGTGACCTTTCCAAACCCACGGAATACACGGATTGCACGGAAAAATTGAGAGTTTCCTAGAAAACATTCCGTGGGGTTCATGGTTTGGAAATCCCAGAACGGAATCTAGGTTTATAATTCTTCATTACCGCCTGCGGTGGTTCTGGCGCTCCAGAATGGGCAACGTCCTCGTTACCTAACGCAGATGCACGTTGAATGACACGCAACACGCATAACCGGTAGAAACAAGAAACACAATTATGGGGAAGCAGTCGGTACGGTATTCGTTACTCTCGACTGTGCATTTGTTTCCGTCTCGCCTCGCATTTCCAAATAGATTTTTCGGTTGATTTCTTGGTATGTCTCAGGCGGTATATTGGTGGAAAGTGCGGAAATCTCTTCGCGCAGACGCATCAGATGCCGTTGTTGACGTAGCATGTGTTTATCGGGAATAGGAAAAGCCAGAACCACAAACGGCGCGAGAAAGAGAATCCACGGTTTCTTAAATCGGCTATAGAGCCAAGCAACTCCCAATCCAATCGCCACGAGACAATAATAATACATATAAATCGTCTTGCCATCCCCCTTCAGTGACAGCGAGGACAATAGTAGCAGAACGAAAACTGAACCGCCGAAGAAACACAAAACAGCCTTATTCACCTAATTCTCCTTTTCCGAGCCAGCATTCCGAAAAGCGAATATTAATAGCTAACCTCAAAAACAAATTTTAATAAGCCGTTTGGATATGTCAAGCACTGATCCCAAATGTTTCAAGTGAAGCATTCGTAAAAGGGACGAAATCGCCGTTCCGCTTTGAATGAACTGAATGTTCAACGAAAACAGCGTTCGGCCTTTATTTCGTTAGGTCGAATTCGATGTTGTCGCCTTCTACGTGGAATCCCTTCCAGCTTCCCCATACTGAAAATGAACCGCGAATCGGTACTCGGTAACGGTAACCATCGAATGTGAAGTCAATGCCGTTTGCCTTCACGGAAAGCATCTTGGCAAATTTCTCCTCGTATTCAGCATCAAGCTTACTGGTGGCTATAATGATGTGTCCTTCCTCAAATCGCACGATGGCAGATGTGCCGTCTGTGCGTGTTGCCGTTACGACCAACGTGTCATCACCATCGGCTTTTACCCTCAAGGACGTGAATGTACCGGAAAAATCCATCGTTCCCGACGCATTCTCGCTGCGGAACATCCACTGATCTACAATCGGCGGCGTGTAGTAAAGTGCCTGCCATCCCGTACAGACCTTGTCGAGAAAAGGTTCTTTGAAACTGTCGGACATCTTGTGGATGTCGCGGAAATAGAGTCTCGTACCTTCCATGAAGAGATTGGCGCGATAGAAACGGCTGTTATACCAAATGCTCTTGCGCCCAGTACCCAGCCAGTCCTCTAGCGCAATTTGTGTCTGCGGACAGTTCATGCGGTGCGTCGTCTTGAACGCCCTCGCTGTGTCGCCCATCTTTTCGACGATGATGTGTCCCGCAACCTGTTCCACCGCGATCTTTTCGCACTGCATCGGCCACCCTCTTGAGATGCTCCTCCAGCCGAACGAATTTTCCTGTCCGGTCTGCATATAGGAGAGATTCAAGAGTCCTTCCGGTTCGGTATAAACACGGAAGAACCAGTCCACGGTCGCAGGCGTAAATCCTCCGGCCCACACGGGTTCCATTGTCGGGGGATTGTGATGCGGGAAGCCGCGATACAAGGTGTGCGGTTTGCCGTAGTTGTAAATCGGATCGGGTGTGAGCATCTTGAAGACAGGTGCCTGTACGGCATTCTTCATCTCGACTGCGGCGGAGAGCATGTTTTTCTTTGAGGGATAGTACGCCCCATTGGAATACCCGCCACGCAGTCCGTAGGCATCCGTATTATCCTGTTCGCGGCAGATGCAGAAACCATCGACACCGTAGGTCTTCACCATGTAGTCCATCGACCAGGCATCAAGTAACCACGACCCCACGCTCTTCGGCCAAGAACCGAACTCCTTTTTGAATTTCTGGAATGCGGCATCGATCAGTTTTTGGCGCCCGGCGTGGTCGTACGCCATCAGAAAACCGGGATTGATATACCAGTCCCAATCCCAGTTCTTGTGCTGCTCACACGGACGCCAGGCGAGTCCTGCCGCTTCGTTGAGCGGACGGGACATTTCAAACCACAGCCCGAATTCGGTCTTCGCGGTATCACTCTTCCGCGCCTCCGCCATCATCTCCTCATCCACGAGTGCATCGTACTGAAGGAGAATCGTATTCTCGAACCCATATTTGCGGTTCAGAGCGACCTCTTCACGGAGTGCCCGTACGTACTCGGACTTCGGCATGCGTGGATCAGCAGCGCGGACGAAATTCACGATGTTCATGACTTTTCGTACCGGCGCACCAAAAGATTCCAGAACTCCACTTAAAAGCATGACTGCAAATACTGTCCACACCAAACCTTTCATGTTGTGTAGGCATCTGGATCTCAACTTTATCTGCATTGCTTTACTCACGTTAAATCGTACGGGAAATTTGGCGAAAACGGTTATCCTTGAGCCAGCATTCCTGCCATTGATCATCCTTTCTTTGCACATTACGATTCTCCTTTCTCGAAAGCCCCAACATTATACAGAAGCAGTACGAGAATGACAATGGATTAGTGGGAATGGCTCAGGGCTGGCGGGCGGTGAAGCCGCCAGAAGAAGAATGAAGAGATAAAAATGAAGAAATGAAAAGAAGGGAGTAGGCAGTAGCGGCGGTGGGTGCTTTGCGCCGGCTGAGAAGTGGGGACAATGAGGACGATGGAGCCGGGTGTTTAGCCGCCAGTCTTGCGAGAGCGGGTTAGGCAGGGCACTTACCTCTTTTTACCTCACGCAAAGTTCACGAAGTTCGCTAAGGTCGCTCGAGATGTGTGGGACATACTCTCTCCTCCTTTGACATGTGTCGTGGAACACGCAATGCTTTATTTACACTTGATGTGGAATGGAATGAGTGATTGGGGAAATGTTACGGGCACGGACAGGAAACACGGAAACCCCAGAAGTTGAGGCTATAGCCTGGACGTGCGCTGAAATCATAGTAGTAACATCGCGAGCCGCTACGGCAGACTGCGGCGTATCCCGCGTATTCGTAGTCGAACCAGCAACCGCCGCGAACGAGGCGATAACTTCCCATTGCCGCTCCTTTTGGATCGGTGACGGCATCGGTTCCGAGTGAGTTTTGCCACCAGTCGAGGCACCATTCTGCGACATTGCCATGCATATCGTAGAGACCCCATGCGTTTGGCAGGTAGGAACCTACCTTGGTATGTGCGGTGACATAACCGCCTCTGCCGTCTTCGCGGTTGTAGCTGTATCGTCCAGCCTTCGCCATCTCCGCGCACTTCTCGGTGTCCGAAAGGTTCTCGCCGGTGTTTAGCGCTGTACTCGTTCCCGCACGACAGGCGTACTCCCACTGTGCCTCGGTCGGCAGGTCGAATGTCAGTCCCGTCTTTTTGCGCAGAATATCAAAAAATGTATTCGCATCTACTTGATTGTGGGAAGGCCAAGCCGCACCGTTTGTCGTTCCGCGCAGAGTCTCGTAAGAGACGGACTCCACGGGGCGGGTGTCGCCCTTGAATTCCGAAGGCGTGTCACCTGTTACCAGCTCGTATTGTTTTTGCGTGACTTCGAACACACCGATGTAAAATGGTTTTGTGAGGGTGACGCGGTGTTGTGTTTCGTATTCGCCACCGAACCAATTGTGCCCGAGTTCCTCTTTTGGTGTTCCCATTGTGAATGAACCGGAGGGAATGAAGCGGAGCCAAAGATCTGTCGTACGGCAGGTGTTGTCCGAAAGATTAGGACCAGTTTGGGAATACCGAATGGCAAATGTTGTTGCATTCGTGCCGCCACTTAAATCAACTACGAGATACGGCGATTCGTTCGCCACCGAGGCGAAGGAAAATAAACCGCAAAGCACTGCCCATGAAAAAAACTTTCGTATCATTTTATCAACCGTTCCAGCCCCGTTGTCTTCTCCGCAACGGAACGGCAACCACTATACCCATCCTCCAAACGATTGGCAAGTGAGAAAAGCTATTCGCTTTTAGGTAGGGCGCATCTGTGTAATTCACCCATCGCATGCGCATAAGAGGATTTTGGAAACAACTAAAACAACTTGAATACAACAACTGAAAGAGGTGCACGGACCAACCGGTCCGTGCATCATCTCTCCTTT